>NZ_RZQI01000590.1:0-3859 GCF_003998335.1 Mesorhizobium sp. M7A.F.Ca.CA.002.05.1.1
TTGTACGGCATCGGCTCGACCAGCATCGCGCGTGCGCCAGCTATGCGGTGCAGCCACGGCGTCACATCGTCGAACAGCGCACCGCATAGCTGGCGCACGCGCGATGCTGGTCGAGCCGATGCCGTACAATCAGAAACGACTGCGCGCCAACTACCCCGACACCAGCCGGTTCATCATCGAGCCGGTGGCGGTGACGAAGACAAAGGGCACGATCACCGTCCACACTTTCGATGCCGCCGCGCTCGAGGCCGGCACGTTGCCCATCGAGTTCATCGGCTGCTCGTCGGTCACCGACACCAATCTGATGTCGGGCAAGAATGCCTGGGGCGAGGCCGACACCAACTTCAACAAGTTCGCGCCGCATCTCAGGGACATCGAGGTGCCATCCGAGACCTTGCAGACGCTGCTCGACCGCAATGGCATCACCCATATCGACGCCTTTCTCGTCGATTGCGAGGGCGCCGACTGGATCGTCTTCGAACAGCTCGACCTCAAGCGCTACCGTCCCGGCATGATCAAGGTCGAGGTCGGCGCGCTGCCCGCGGCCGAGATCGGCCAGGTCGTGGTCAAGCTGAAGACAGCAGGTTATCAGGTCGGCTTCCAGGCCGAGGACATCTGGGCCTTCGCCTGAGTTATAGCCTTCACCTTGGAAGGCGAACCGCCAAGGGTCCGACGGGAAGCATTCTGCCGTCTGGTCGCTCGGCTTTTTGCCAATGTCGCAAACAGGCTTCAATCGTGCTGCTGCTCCGCCTTATAGTCCGCGCGCTTTATCACTTTGGAGTCGCGGGCAATGGCAGAGTTTCCGAAAAAGGCGAAGGTCGTCATCGTCGGCCTGGGCGGTATCGTCGGCGCATCGATCGCCCATCACCTGATCGAACGCGGCTGGGATGACATTGTCGGCATCGACAAATCGGGCATCCCGACCGACATCGGCTCGACGGCGCACGCCTCCGACTTCTGCTACACGACCAGCCACGATTTCCTGTCGTGCTGGACGACGCTCTACTCCATCGATTTCTACGAGAAGATGGGCCACTACGCGCGCATCGGCGGCCTTGAGGTCGCGCGCGTCGGCGACGACGGCCGCATGGAGGAGATCAAGCGCAAGATCGCCTCGGCCAAGGCGTTTGGCACGCGCGCCCGCCTGATCGAGCCGGCCGAGATCAAGGAGAAATTTCCACTCATCGAAGAAGCGATTGTCCAGGGTGGCCTTTGGGATCCCGATGCCGGTCTGGTCATCCCGCGCTCGCAGACGGTCGCCGGCAAGCTGGTCGATCAGGCGGAAGCGTCCGGCAAGCTCAAATCCTTCGCCAACACGTCGGCTCGGTCGCTTGTCGTCAAGGACGGCCGCATATCAGGCGTGGTGACGGACCGCGGCACCATCGAGGCCGACTATGTCATCGTCTGCGCCGGGATCTGGGGCCGGCTGATCGCGGAAATGGTCGGCGAGGACCTGCCGGTCATGCCGATCGACCATCCGCTGACCTTCTTCGGCCCCTACAACGAGTTCGCCGGCACGGGCAAGGAGATCGGCTGGCCGCTGCTGCGCGACCAGGGCAACTCGGCCTATATGCGCGACACCGGCGATCCAAAGACCGCCGAGGGCGGGCAGATCGAGTGGGGTTACTACGAAGAGACCAATCCGCGCCTGTGCCATCCGCGCGACCTGCTGGAGAAGGATCAGGCGCGGCTTTCGCCCTCACAGCGCGACCTCGACATGGAGCAGATCCTGGCACCGCTCGAACGCGCCATGGAACTGACGCCGATCCTCGGCGAACTCGGCTACAATGAGAGCCATTCCTTCAACGGGCTTCTCCAGGTGACGGCTGATGGCGGCCCGTCCATGGGCGAAAGCCAGAAGGTGCGGGGCCTTTGGTATGCCGTCGCCATCTGGGTCAAGGATGGTCCCGGCATGGGCAAGCTGATCGCCGACTGGATGACCGACGGCCGCACCGCAATCGATCACCATGCCATCGACTATGCACGGTTCTATCCGCACCAGACCAAGGAGCAATTCATCTGGGATCGCTGCACCGAGACCGCGATGAAGGTCTACAATCCGGCGGTGCATCCGCGCGAGCCGTTCTCCAAGGCCCGCAACATCAGGCGCTCGCCGTTCTGGGAGCGCGAGAAGGAACTTGGCGGTTATTTCATGGAGCTCGGCGGCTGGGAGCGCGCCCACGGCTATGCCGCCAACGAGCACCTTTTGGAGAAATACGGCAACCGCGTGCCGGTGCGCGAGAATGAGTGGGACAACCGCCATTTCTGGCGCGTCTCCAATGCCGAGCATCTCGCCATGAGCGAGGATTGCGGCATCGTCAACCTGTCGCATTTCGCCATGTATGACATCGAAGGTCCCGACCATGTCGCGCTGCTGGAATGGCTGTGCGCGGCCAAGATCGGCGGCGACAACAACATCGGCAAGGGCATCTACACCCACTTCCTCGACGAGGAAGGCATGGTGCGGGCCGACTTTACCGTCATCCGCATGGCTGACCGCTGTCGTTTGATCGACGGCGCGGACGCCGGTCCACGCGACTTCCAGTACATGCGCCGCACGGCACAGGACAAAGGCTTCGACGTCACTATCACCGACGTGACCGAGAAATACGTCACTATCGGCATCTGGGGGCCGAACGCCCGGGCGACCTTGCAGAAGGTGGTCGAAAATCCGGACGGGCTCTCTGTTGAGAACTTCCCATTCGCGGCGATCAAGCCGGTCCGGATCGGCGGCAAGGATGTCACCGCTTTCCGCATCTCCTATGTCGGCGAGCAGGGCTGGGAACTGCACATGCGCTACGAGGACGGCCTGGCCGTCTGGGACGCCCTGCGCTCGACCGGCGTGATGCCCTTCGGCGTCGAGACCTATGCCAACACGCGCCGCATGGAAAAGAGCCTGCGCCTGCAGAACGCCGACCTTTTGACCGAGTACAATCTGCTCGAAGCGGATCTCGCCCGTCCGAAGGTCAAGGAGAACGACTTTTGCGGCAAGGCCAGGCATGTAGAGTTCCGAGCCCGCGAGCACCAGCCGGCCATGCTGTGCACGCTGGTGATGACCAGTAATGTCGATTCCAAAGGTGTTGCCCGCTATCCCGTTGGCACCATGCCTGTAATGGACCCGAAGACCGGCGAGACGCTGGTCGACGACCTCGGCCGGCGGTCCTTCACCACCTCGATGGCCTACGGCCCGACCATCGGCAAGAACATAGGTCTCGCCTATCTGCCGTGGGCGTACGCCCAGGAAGGCCGTAAGCTCACCATCGAGTATTTTGGCGAGACATATCCGGTCGAAGTCGCCGCCGTCGGCTACAAGCCGCTCTACGATCCGGAGAATTTGAAGCCGCGCAGCTGAGTGCTCGCAAGCGCAAAAAGGCATGAAGGCAAAAGCCTGGCCACCGGCCGGGCTTTTCTCTTTTTAAGCCGGCGGTTTTCGCTTACCCTTGCGGAATGTCTGCTTTTGCCTGTGCTAGACATTTGCTTTCGAGCTGTGCCGCGTTCGCGCTGACGCTTTGGTTGGCGCCGGCGTCCCTTGCTGACGAGCCCGTCGATGTCGAGCTGGTGCTGGCCGTCGATGTCTCGCTGTCGATGTCACCGGACGAACTCGAGATCCAGCGTCACGGTTACGCAGCGGCGCTGACGCACGACAATGTGCTGCAAGCCATTGCCGATGGCGCTTATGGCAAGATCGCCGTTACCTATGTCGAATGGGCCGGCACCACCTGGCAGCGCGTCATCGTGCCGTGGACGGTGATCGCCAGCC
This sequence comes from Mesorhizobium sp. M7A.F.Ca.CA.002.05.1.1, assembly GCF_003998335.1. Lineage (NCBI taxonomy): Bacteria > Pseudomonadati > Pseudomonadota > Alphaproteobacteria > Hyphomicrobiales > Phyllobacteriaceae > Mesorhizobium > Mesorhizobium sp. M7A.F.Ca.CA.002.05.1.1. The sequence goes on from NZ_RZQI01000590.1 coordinate 3,761, forward strand.
GCACCGACGCCGAGCGCGTGGTCGCGCAGTTGTCGGCGCAGCCGCCCAATAGCGCGCGGCGCACCTCGATCTCCGGAGCGCTGGAGTTCGGCAACGACC
>NZ_RZQI01000058.1:0-13097 GCF_003998335.1 Mesorhizobium sp. M7A.F.Ca.CA.002.05.1.1
ACCGTGCTGGAACTCGGCTGCGGCACCGGCCGCAACATCATCCTGGCTGCCCGCCGCTATCCCGATGCCCGCTTCTACGGCCTCGATATCTCGGCCGAAATGCTGGAAACGGCCGGAAAGGCGATCGATCGCGAGGGCCTGTCCGGCCGCGTCGTGCTGGCAAGGGGCGATGCCACCGATTTCGATGCCCGTGCACTCTTCGGTGTCGAACGCTTCGACCGTGTCTTCGTGTCCTATTCACTGTCGATGATCCCCGGCTGGGAAAAAACAGTATCGGCAGCGCTTGCCGCCCTGTCGCCGAACGGTTCGCTGCACATCGTCGATTTCGGCCAGCAGGAAGGCCTGCCTGGCTGGTTCCGGGCGCTGCTGCGCGGCTGGCTGAAAAAGTTCCACGTCACGCCGCGTGAATCGTTGCGCGAGGTGCTGGAATCAGAATCGCGGCGAACCGGTGCAAGCTTCCGTTTCCGCACGCTTTATCGCGGCTATGCCTGGCTGGCGGTTATCAAGATCACTTCCTGAATATTGCCGTGGGAAAGGCACATAAAGGCGAAGCAGCCACGATCCGTTGGATCAACGTTGCCTTATGACCCCGAGAGCGGTACACTATCTCACATGCATGGAAGCATGTGGTGATCATCGGCTTCAGGGATGAATGGCTGCGGGCCTTCTTCGTGGAAGACACCCATTCTCGCAACATTCCGTCCGATCTCGAAAGCCGTTTGTTCCGCAAGCTCCAGATGATTGACGACGCGATGATCGATCAGGATTTGCGTGTGCCGCCCAGCAATCATTTCGAGAAGCTGCGCGGCATTCTCGAAGGCTTCCATTCAATACGCGTCAACAAGCAATGGCGGCTGATCTTCCGCTGGGACGGCGGCCGCGGTGAGGCGTCGGACATCTATCTCGACGACCACAGCTATAGATGAGGTGAGAACATGTTGATGACCGCACGCAAGCCGGCAACGGTTGGCGAAATTCTCACGGAAGAATTCATGCAGCCGCTTGGCCTGACGCAGGCGGCTTTGGCCGAGGCGATGGGGGTCCAGCGCAAGCATGTGAACGAATTGTGCAACGACCGCCGCAACGTCACGGCGGCGACCGCGCTTATTCTGGCGCGGGTGTTCGGCAACAGCCCGGACTTCTGGTTGAACGTCCAGCGCCGCAGCGATCTTTGGCAGGTCATGAACTCGCCCGACGAGCGGGCGCGAGTTGACCGCGCCAAGCCATTGGCGACAGCTGCATAGCAAAGAGTTTGCGCCGCGCTAATGCAGCGCCTTGATCAGCGCCCCCACCATCGTCTGCGGCCGGTAGCCGAGTTTGGCAGGCGTCAGCCCCAGCCGCACCACCACCAACTGCTCCGAAGGGATGATGGCAACCGTCTGCCCGTCATGGCCTTCCATCCAATACGTGTCCTTGGGCAGGCCTGCCGCGACGCCGGCGCCGGGGTTTTCCTCATCGCCCGGGGCCTCGATCCACAACTGACCCTTGCCGTAGACCTTCGAGGCGGATGCCGGCTCGCGCATCCAGTCGACGAAACCGGTTGCCAGGATCTGGTTGCCGTTCCACACCCCGCCCTGCAGCAGGAACTGGCCGAAGCGCGCCCAGTCATGCGCGGTTGCGTAGAGATAGGACGAGCCGACGAAAGTGCCCTGCTCGTCGGTCTCTAGCACCGCGCTATGCATGCCAAGCGGCTCGAACAGGGCCGTGCGCGGCCATGTCAGCGCCTTGGCCTTGTCGCCGATCGCGTGCTGCCAGAGCCGCGACAGCATCACCGCCGTACCGCTCGAATAGGAAAACACCTTGCCGACCTCGGCCGCCAGCGGCTTTGATTCGGCAAAGCCCGCCATGTCAGGTTCGAGATAGAGCATGCGCGTGACGTCGGCGACGTCGCCATAATCCTCGTTGAACTCCAGCCCGCTCGACATCGCCATCATCTCGGCAAGGCTGATGGCGGCGCGGCCGTCCGCCTTCCACGGCGCAAACAGGTTTTTGTCGTCGAAAGCCATCTTGCCGTCCTTGACCAACGTACCGACGATGGCGGCATTCACCGTCTTCGTCATCGACCAGCCGAGCAGCGGCGTCTTGGCGGAAAAGCCCGCGCCGTAGCGCTCGGCGACGACGCGGCCATTCTTGACCACCACCACCGCCCGCATGCCGGTGCCGGTCAGCGCCGCATCGTCCAGCAGCTTGGCAACAACCGGATCCTGCGATGCCTCAACCCGCTCGCCTTCCGGCCACAGGTCGCCCATGGTGGCCGCCGACGGCTCCGCCTGGATCACAGTCCGTCGCGCCTTGCCGACATCGCCGTCCGGAACCGAAGCGCAGCCAAGCCCGTCGCGGGCGACAGCGACGCTCTTGCCGAGGAACCCGAACAGGCCGGCAGACACCGTTCCCCTGTTCTTGTCCACCGAAACACGCATTAACCGCAGCAGGGGATGCCCGGGCGCCTGCACGTCGACGGCCAGCACCTCATTGGCGTCCCGGCCGGCGATGAAGACATTCGAGCAGACGATCTTGGCCGAATAGCCGGAACCGACGCGGATCAATTCGGGCGGCGCGATGTATAGCCACGCAAACAGCGCGGCGACCGCCAGCACGATCAGACCAAGCAGCCATCTGACGATCTTGACGACGATCCGCATTTATTTCCTCCGGGCCCTGCGCGAGCCCTTATGTCATCGATTTGCCGCCATTGCTTCCGCAAATCACAATGCTTGTCGAGCGCCATCAACGGATTATCAACCATGATCGGCGATCACAGGATATGCTGAGCGATGCTGTGGGGCGATCGCTCGGAGGGGGCCCAATCACAAGCCGGCCATCAGGTATAGACCCATCAGCGACCGGCTGAATCCGGCTCGGGAATTGCGATGCGCCGTCTTGCGGGCCTCATTATGCTAGCGCTGCTTGGCGCGTGCTCGACAGTAGACGATCTCTCGCCACTGTCGCCGTCGGCGTCGAGCAGCCCGACGGTCACTGTCCGGGCGCCGCGCTTTGCCGATTCCAAGCCGCATGAATGGGAGAGCGGCGCGCCGTGGAACTATGCCGTCCACGGCACCGATGTTTCCAAATACCAGACCTCGGTCGACTGGCCGGCGGCCAAGGCCAGCGGCATCTCCTTCGCCTTCATCAAGGCGACCGAGGGCGGCGATCGCTTCGATGAATACTTCAACGAGCATTGGACCCGGACCAAAGCTGCGGGCGTTCCCCGCGCCGCCTATCACTTCTACTATTTCTGCACCCCGGCTGCCGTGCAGGCGCGCTGGTTCATCCGCAACGTCCCCGTCGATCGCTCGGCGATGCCGCCGGTCCTCGACATGGAATGGAACCCACAATCGCCGACCTGCAGGCTGCGTCCCGACGCCGCCACGGTGCGCGCGGAGATGACCACCTTCCTCGAGATCGTCGAACGCCACTACGGCAAGAAGCCGATCATCTACACCTCGGTCGACTTCTTCGACGACAACGGCCTGGCGGGGTTTCGCGGCTATCCGTACTGGCTGCGTTCTGTCGCCGGCCATCCACGTGAGAAATACGGCAGCCACCCCTTCACATTCTGGCAGTACACAGGAACCGGGATCATTCCGGGCATGACCGGCAAGGCCGACATCAACGTCTTCAACGGCAGTGAAGCCACCTGGAACAAGTGGCTGCGGCAGAACACCCGTTGACACCGGTTCAACGGCAGCACCGCCATGGATCAAATCACTCCAGCAGAGCTTCCGTTGAACCGGTGCAACGGCAGCGAGTCCGTCCGAGATAAGAAGCTCCGCAGAACACTGTTGACACCGGTGCAACGGCAGAGAAGCCGGCGGAATAAGGGGCTGCGGCACAAGAACCGTTGACACCGGGCCTGCCGCCTGCTTTTCGACACAGCCAGCGGTGAAAAGTGCAACCGCCGGCAATTCAGGGCGTTGGGCCTCCGGGGGAGCACAACAACTGCCCGCTATTCGTTTCGAGAGGAAGCTGATGCGACTGCGTTCCAAAGTCCTCGCGGCTGCGCTGACCCTGTGTGCCACGGCCTTGCCGGCGATGGCGCAGGAATGCGGCGGCGACTTCGAGACGTGGAAGCAGGGCGTCGCCGCGGAAGCCAAGGCGGCCGGCGTCGGCACTGCCGGTCTCGACGCCCTTGAAGCGGCAACCTTCGACGACAAGGTGTTGGCACGCGACCGCGCCCAGGGCGTCTTCACCCAAACCTTTGTCGAGTTTTCCAACCGCATGATCTCGGCCTATCGCCTGAAGCAAGGTGCGGCGAACATGAAGAAATACGCGGATGTCTTCGCCCGCGCCGACCAGCAGTTCGGCGTTCAGGCGCCGATCATCGCCGCCTTCTGGGCGCTGGAGACCGATTTCGGCGCCGTGCAGGGCGACTTCCACACGCTGAGCGCCCTGGTGACGCTGTCGCATGATTGCCGCCGCCCGCAACTGTTTCGGCCTCAGTTGATACCGCTTCTGCAATTGATCGATCGCGGCGTGCTGCCGGCCGATGTCAGGGGCGCCTGGGCCGGCGAGATCGGCCAGACGCAGATCCTGCCCTCAGATTATCTGGCACGCGGCGTCGACGGCGACGGCGACGGCAAGATCGACCTGCGCGGCAGCGTGCCCGATGTGATCATGACCACCGCCAACAAAGTGCTGTCGCGCGGCTGGAAACGCGACCAGCCCTGGATCCAGGAAGTCCGCGTGCCCGAAGACATGCCGTGGGACCAGACCGGTCGCACCAACAAGCTGCCGCTGTCGCAGTGGGCGCAATGGGGCGTCACCTACCCCAGCGGCGCGCCGCTGGTCGACAACGGCCTCAAGGCAGGCTTGGCGCTGCCGATGGGCCGTAAGGGGCCCGCCTTCCTAGCTTATGACAATTTCGACGTCTATCTCGAGTGGAACCAGTCCTTCACCTATGCGCTGACCGCGGCCAACCTCGCCGCCAGGTTGGCGGGAGAAAAACAGTTCGATCCGCGCAATCCCGAGACCGGCCTCAACAACGAGCAGATGAAGGCGCTGCAGACCAAGCTGGAAGCCAGGGGCTACGATGTCGGCACTGTCGACGGCATTTTGGGTACCAACACCCGCGAGGCGATCCGCAAGGAGCAGATGCGGCTAGGCTTGCCGGTGGATGGCTGGCCGACGCCGGAGCTTTTGGGGAAGCTTTAGCGAATAGCGAATAGCGAATAGCGAATAGCGAATAGCGAATAGAAGGTAGTCCTTCCTTGCTGCTGTCTCGGCAAATCTTCCCTATTCGCTACTGGCTATTCCCTATTCGCTAATCCGCCATCGTCTCCAAACTGGCAAACCCCTGCGGCGCGTCGCCCTCGTCGAACGGCGTCGTCACCTCGACGAAGGTGTCGGGGTAAAAGCCGTTGAAGCGGGTCCGCAGCGAGAGCGAATAGGCGCCGATATGGCCGATCTCGATCCAGTCGCCGGTATCGACCGTTTCCGGCAGCCAGAACGGCCGCGACAGGATGTCGACGGAATCGCAGGTCGCGCCGCAGACCTTGAACGGCACGATGTTCTTCTCCTCGCCATTGCGCGAGCGGATCGCAGGATCGGGAATGAAGCGCGCCGGCAGCGTGATCTTTCCGGTCCATGAATCCGACAGCGACGCCCAGATGCCGTCATTGATGTAGAGCCGCTTGCCCTTGCGCAGCAGCACCCGCACGATCAGCGACAGGCAGCGCGCCACGATCACGCGGCCCGGCTCGGCCACCAGCGGCATCTGGTCGAACTGATACTCTTTCAGATCGCCCGAAAGCCGCGACATGATCTGGCCGAGCGACGGCATCTCGATCTGCTTGCGGTTGGGGTCATGGCCGTATTCGGCGGGGAAACCGCCGCCGACGTCGAGCCCGGCAATATCGAAGGTCAGCCGGTTGCGCACCCAATCGGCGGAAGCCAGTGCCCGCTCATAGGTGTCGGGATCCTCGATCTGACTGCCGACATGGAAACACAGGCCAACCTTGTAGCCGGTGCGGTTCAGCCGCTCGGCCAGTTCGACGGCATAGGCCGGCCCGGCGCCGAACTTCTTCGACAGTTCGTAGGCGGCATGGCCCTTGGTCTGCACCCGCACGAACACGCTGATCGAGCCCGGATCGATATCGAGCGCCCGCACCACTCGCGTCAGCTTGGTGATCTCGTCCTCGTGATCCAGCGAAATGACGCGGATGGCGTATTTCTCCAGCGCCAGCTTGATGTCCGACTGCGCCTTGACCGGATGCATGTAGAGCATCTCGGCATCGGGAGAGACGGCACGCACGGCAGCGAACTCGCCCGGCGACGCGACGTCGAAAGCCTTGACGCCGGCTTCGACCAGGGTCTTCAGCACGATCTGCTCGCCATTGGTCTTGACCGCATAGGCGGTCTTGCCCGGGAACATGCCCATGAACTGCCTGGCATCCGCCATCAGCACCTGCGGGCGGAAGCAATAGACCGGATCGTCCGGGCGAAGCGCCAGTGCCGCCTCGCGGGCATTCTCGAATCGCTGCATCGACGAATCCTTGATCTAGCCTGCGCACAATTAATCCAAGCTAGCGGCTAATGAAAACAATTCTGTGTCTCGTACGGCTGACGCTGGGGCGCTAGGTCTTGGCGGCAGGCGTTTGCCATCAATCACGTTTCGGGTGGCCCTTGTCGCCGAACCGGATATGGCTTCTGCCTGACTGGCATACGTCTGGGAGGGCGACTCACATGGCAATGGCCGCGACATCCGCACCACGCGGGCCGATGGTGCTCAAGGATTGGGGGCAACTCCTGCTGCTCGGCGCGATCTGGGGCGGCTCGTTCTTCTTCGCGCGCATCGCGGTGGCGGAGCTCCCCCCGCTGGTGCTGGTGCTGTTTCGCGTCGCCATTGCCGCGATTGCGCTGCAGATCTATCTCGGTCTGCGTGGCCCGTCCTTTCGCCTCGCGCTTCCGCATGCCGGCCTGTTCTTCCTGCTGGCGCTCACCAACAATGTCGTGCCCTTCTCGCTGATCTTCGCCGGCCAGACGGAGCTCGGAGCCGGCATCGCCTCGGTGCTCAACGCGACAACGCCGTTCTGGACGTTGATCCTCGCCAACGCGCTGACATCGGACGAAAAGCTGTCCTGGAACAAGCTCGCCGGCATTGCGCTCGGCATCGCCGGCACGGCTGTCATGATCGGCCCCGGCCTGCTTGCCGGGCTCGGCGGCTCGGTCTGGGCCAAATTCGCGCTGATCGGGGCTTCGCTGTCCTATGCCGTCGCGCTGATGGTTGCCCGCCGCTTCAGGGGCGTGCCCTCGCCGATCATCGCCACCGGACAGTTGACGGCATCGACCATCATCATGATCCCGATCGTGCTCTTCACCTACGGTCCATCCGGCCTGTTCTCGGCCTCGCCGCCGGTCTGGGCGGCGGTGCTGGCACTGGCGCTGCTGTCGACCGCCTTCGCCTACATCCTCTATTTCAACCTCGTCGCCTCGGCCGGCGCCACCAATGCCTCGCTGGTCACGCTTGTCGTACCGGCCAGCGCGATGCTGCTCGGCTTCCTGTTCCTTGGCGAGCGGCTGGAACTGTTCGAAATCGGCGGCGTGGTGCTGATCGCGCTCGGCCTCGTCACCATTGACGGGCGGTTGTTCGGCCGACGTTAGAGCGCCGCGCGTCCACTGGACGCGCAAAGGATGCTCTAACCACCCAATTGCCCCCCGCATCGCGAAAGTTGAATTCGGCTTCCGCAGCGGTAGCGCTGCCATGACACGGCAGCGACACGAGTCGGCCACATTTTATTCACAGGCCTGAAGCCGGTTTTTGCTTAGGAGTTTCAAAGCCTAACGGCAAAAGACATGTCGCGGATTTCACAATCACGTCGCAATGCAGCACATTTTCCGCTTGCCTGTGGCACAAATGAACCTAGACTCCGTGACATAGCTCTTTAAGAGGAGGCTATGTCATGGGACTTACGAGGCCTATCAACGCATTGATGATCTGTGCTGCGTTCGCCTTTATCGGAGCCCTTATTATGGGCTTCCTTCCCTGACCGCCAAAGCGGGGAAGACCAGCACCCAAATAGTCCAACCAATTCAAAAGGCCGGGTTTTTCCCGGCCTTTTGTCGTTCAACCCACTCTCATGCCGCAGCTGATCCGGCGGCCGCCGCCTCGTGCGAGCGGATGCCGATCATATGACAGATGGCAAAGACCAGATCGGCGCGGTTCATGGTGTAGAAGTGGAAATCGCCGACACCGCGCTCGACAAGGTCCATCACCTGTTCGGCCGCCACCGCCGACGCCACCAGCGCATGCGTCTGCGGGTCCCGGTCGAGGCCTTCGAAACGCTCCGCCAGCCAGCCGGGCACATGCGCGCCCGCCCTCGCGGAAAAGTTCGCGACCTGCTTGAAACTGTGAACCGGCTGGATACCCGGCACGATCGGGATGTAGATGCCGGCGCGGCGGACGCGCTCGACATAGCGCTCGTAGAGATCGTTGTCGAAAAAGAACTGAGTGATGGCACGCGTCGCGCCATTGTCGACTTTGCGCTTCAGCATCTCGATGTCGGTGGCGAAATCGGGGCTTTGCGGATGTTTTTCCGGATAAGCCGCGACGGAGATGTCGAAATCAGCAATCGCCTTGAGCCCGGCGACCAGTTCCGCGCCGTTCTCGTAGCCACCGGGATGCGGCCGATACGGTCCGCCGACGCCGGAGGCCGGGTCGCCGCGCAGCGCCACGAACCGGTTGATGCCGATCGATTTGTAATCCTGGATGACCGCGTCGACCTCGTCGCGCGTTGCCCCGACACAGGTCAGATGCGCCGCTGCAGGAATACCGGTTTCCGTCAGGATGCGCTTTACAGTGCGCGCGGTGCGCTCTCGCGTCGAGCCGCCGGCGCCGTAGGTCACCGAGACGAATTTCGGCTTCAACGGCTCCAGCCTCGTCACCGTCTCCCACAGCCTCGCTTCCATCTCGTCGGTCTTCGGCGGGAAGAATTCGAAGGAAACCCTGACCTTGTCGCCAATGTCGGGGCGGCGGGAAAAGCGGAACTGGTTCATCAGGCGGTTTCCCTTATCTGCCTTGTGTCGTTGGAAGGATCGGCGATCAAGAGGCGCCGGTCGCGGCCAAGCCAGAGTTTTACGGTGAGCCTGGCCTCGTTGCCGCCACGCGGCTCGAATTCCTGACTGTCTTCAAGATCGAGGCCGGCTTCCGAAAACCAGTCGGCGATCTGCCGGTCGGAAAAGCCGAGCCGCATATGCGCGTGTTCCTCACGCAGGAATTCCAGCGCATGCGGCGCGAAATCGACGATGACCAGGCGTCCGGCCGGACGCAAAAGCCGCGCCGCCTCGTGGATGGCACGGGCGGGATCGTCGAGATAGTGCAGCACCTGATGGATGGTGACGAGATCGAAGGCATCGCGCTCGACCGGCGGTGCGAAGATGTCGCCCTGCCGAACCTGCGCGTTCGAAACGCCTGCCTTGTCCAGATTGGCGCGCGCCACGGTCAGCATCTCGCGCGACATGTCGATGCCGACACCACGCCGATAAAGCGGCGAGAAGATTTCAAGCAGCCGCCCGGTGCCGGTGCCGAGATCGAGCATCGACTGGAACGGCCGCTTGCCGACCAGTTTCAGCATTGCGGCTTCGACGGCGCGGTCCGGCACATGCAGCGATCGGATATGGTCCCAGCTTGCCGCATTCACGGAAAAATACGCGACCGCCCGGTCCTGCCGCTTGCGCTTGACCGAGGCCAGACGCTCAAGATCGCGCTCGACCTGCGGATCGGCGCCGCGAATGCCGGAAACCAGCCCCATGACGAAGTCCCGCGCGGAATCCGCATCCGACAGGCGGAAGAAGGCCCACGACCCCTCCTGGTAGCGGCCGATCAGTCCGGCCTCCAGAAGCAGCTTCAGGTGCCGCGAAACGCGCGGCTGCGACTGGCCGAGAATTTCGGTAAGATCGGAAACCGTGAGGTCACCGCGCGACAGAAGTGCCAGTATGCGCAATCGGCTGGATTCGGCCGCCGCCTTTAACGTATCCACCATAGTGTCGAGCGAGACATGCATCAGCGTATTCTCTTTGAAAAGATATAAACATATGTTTATGTCGATTTTAGCGACCTTGCAAGCGCTATGTCGCTTCCGGACAAGAAAATGCCGCTTGTGTGGCGTTTTAAGAGACGTGGACCATGACTGAAACGCGTGAGATGTTCGAGGCGCGCGAAGGCGAGCAGAGGCTGGAGAACGATCCGGCCTTGATGCCGCCTGATGGCGGGATCGTCTTCATCGGCCGCATTGCCTCGCCATGGACGACGCGCGAAACCTGCCCGAAGAACATGCGCGCCGCGCGCGAGACCGGGCAGAAGGCGGTGCTGACCATCGACACAGCCTACCGAAGTGGCCTGCAGGGGCTGGAGCGCGCCAGCCACGTCATCATCCTATCCTGGCTGCATCATGCGCCGCGGGACCTGATTGTGCAGAAACCGCGCCATGCCGCTGAAGCGAAAGGTGTATTTTCGCTGCGCTCCCCTGCCCGCCCCAACCCCATCGGGCTGCATGTGGTCCGGCTCGTCGCGCTCGACCAACGCACCGGCCGCATCGATCTCGACGCCATCGATGTGCTCGACGGCACGCCGGTCATCGACATCAAACCTTATTTCGCCTCGACCGACGCTATTGCCGAGGCGACCATCGAAGGGCGCGACGAGCCCGATCGGACCCGGCGGTGACGGCGCCGACCGGCCGCCGCCGCGCCATAGCCAAGGCGCTGACCGCTCTTCTGCCGCTGGCTCCCTATGCCGACATGGAGAAGATCCGCACCGACGCCGGCGCGGTCCACATGAAGACCTTGCCGCCGGGCATCGCCGTATGGCTGGCGACGATTGCCCATATCCGCCACATGCACACCGATTACGAGAAACTGCTGAGCGAAGGCTATGACCGCGACTCGGCGCGTTTCTTCGTCATCGAGCAGACCAACATCGTGCTCACCCGCTGGCGCGCAACCCGCCTGCTCGACGCCGACGACGAGGAGGAATGACCACGGCTACTTCCGCTTTAGCACGGCGACCGCATTGTAGGTCTGGCCATCGGCGTGGCCGACCCAAATCCAGGACAGATTGCCCTTGTAAAACCTGACGGTGATGTTGCCTCCGTCGATGCATTTGTCCCGACCGTAGGTGATGTTCTCGTGGTATTCCGCCGAAATGTCGTCCCTTGACGTCTGCGACAGCGATCCGCCGCAGCCGAGTGACGGATAGTCGATCGACGCGCTGCCATCGTTGATGGTCATGGCGATCGCCCAGTCGGCGCCGGCGTCACCCGCCGGGCTCTGGTGGCCATTGCCTACCCAGGTGCCGCTCAGCGACAGCACGTTCACCGCGCAAGGCAGGTTCTGGAAGATCGGAGTCAATTCGCCGCCGGTTTTCTCGCAGCGATAGGTCTGCCCGCCCTGGCACAATTCCTCGCCTTCGCGCGCGCACTGGGCGCGGGCGTCGCCCGCAGCGGCGAACATCATCATTGCCGCTGTGACGGCCCCAAACCTGCCCATTTTCCCCTCCCGTTCAGACCCGGAACGATACGGCAATCGCGATCGAATGTATCGGCCAGATCGTCATGGAGGCCGAACAGCGCCGGGCGGGTGGCTCTATGCCTTCTGCCCAGCGCCGCTAGCCTCTCGCCTGCGTGACAGGAGGCCCCGATGAGCCGGACAATGGCAACACAGGACGAGAAGCGACCGCCCGTCGTCGACGACCGCCATGTCGACCCGCACTCCTATCCCGAGGGGGTCGCTTTCCTCGACGGCCAATACCTGCCGATGTCGCAGGCCAAGATCTCGGTGCTGGACTGGGGTTTTCTGCATTCCGACGCCACCTACGACACCGTGCATGTCTGGAACGGCCGCTTCTTCCGCCTCGATTTGCATCTCGACCGCTTCTTCGGCGGGCTGGAAAAGCTGCGCATGACCATCCCCTTCGATCGCGACGGCGTTACCGAAATCCTGCACAATTGCGTGGCGCTGTCGGGTCATCGCGCCGCCTATGTCGAAATGCTGTGCACGCGCGGCGCCTCGCCGACTTTCAGCCGCGACCCGCGCCAGGCGGTCAACCGCTTCATGGCGTTCGCCGTGCCGTTCGGCTCGGTCGCCAATGCCGAGCAGTTGCAGCGCGGCCTGCGTGTCGCCATCAGCGCCAAGATGCGCATTCCGCCGGCCTCGATCGACCCGGCGATCAAGAACTACCACTGGCTCGATCTGGTGCGCGGCCTCTACGATGCCTATGATCGCGGCGCCGAGACCGCATTGATCCTCGACTTCAACGGCAATGTCGCCGAGGGCCCGGGCTTCAACGTCTTCTGCGTCAGGGACGGCAAGCTGTCGACGCCTTCCATTGGCGTGCTGCCGGGCATAACCCGCCGCACCGTCTTCGATCTCTGCGCCGAACAAGGTCTTGCCGCCACCGCGGCCGATGTCAGCGTCACTGCATTGCGCGAGGCCGACGAGGTCTTCATCACCTCGACCGCGGGCGGCATCATGCCGGTGACCGAGATCGACGGCGCGGCGATCGCCAACGGCAAGGTCGGACCGATCACCAGCCGGCTGATGGCGCTCTATTGGGAGAAGCACGAGGATCCGGCGTGGTCGTCTCAGGTGAATTATCCCTGATAATTCAGGCGTCTTTTTCGAAAGATTCCGGTCGCCTCTGGAAAATCAGAGGACGGACCGTATATGCCCGAAAGCGGAGAGGCCTCCGCTTTCACGCAAAATCACGCCCGCAGGGGCAAGGTCTCCAAGATCATGACATCAAAGGTTTGGTTCATCACCGGATCGTCGAAGGGCTTTGGTCGCGTCTGGGCCGAGGCTGCACTCGCGCGCGGCGACAGCGTCGCGGCCACCGCCCGCGATGCCGGCACGCTCGCCGATCTCGTCGAGAAATACGGCGACAGGATTGCCGCGATAAAGCTCGACGTCACCGACAAGAAAGCCGTCGATGCCGCAGTCGCCGAGGCGCACAAGCGTTTTGGCCGGCTCGACGTCGTCGTCAACAATGCCGGCTACGGCCATTTCGGCGCCATCGAGGAGGTCAGCGAACAGGAAGCTCGCGACCAGATCGAAACCAATGTCTTCGGCGCGCTGTGGGTCACTCAGGCCGCACTGCCGATCATGCG
>NZ_RZQI01000591.1:0-3830 GCF_003998335.1 Mesorhizobium sp. M7A.F.Ca.CA.002.05.1.1
GCATATCCAGTGATGAGGGAGCCTGCGGTCACGTCAGCCGGGATCTTGCGTGCCGAAAGCCGCACCCGTTCCGGCGCATAGCGCAGTTTCGGTCTTGCGGTCGACGTCACGTCGATGGTCAGCCGGATACGGCCAGTTTCCATCCGGTCGAGCGAGACGACGCGGCCGGTCACCTGCGTCGAGATTTCCGAGCCCAACATTTGTGTGCCCGCACGCCACGTCTCGACCTTGGCAGCAAGCAGTCCTAGGGCGCACAAAAGCGCCGCCATGAAACACAGATGGGTCTTTGGCCATGAGCGCGAGACCAGCGCACAGATCCCCGTCAAGATGACAACCGCGACAGGTCTCGCAAAGTCGGGTTCAGCCGTCAGCGAAAAATAGCCGATCGCTCCGATCGCCAGGCAGACCGGCACCAGCAGGAAGGCCACGCCCCGGTCGAGTTCCAGGCTCGCCGCCGTGTTCACGCTGTGGCGCAGGCGAGGCAGTGATGTCAGGCTGATTTGCCGGCGCACGCGAACGATCCTGCCGGTTTCGGCAACAGGAACAGAGGCGGCGACATCCGCTTGCAAGGGCGCCTTGCCGGGATCCGGCACAAGGGGCGATGGCGGCGGCAATGGGGCTGGCCGAGGCGCAAACAGGGACCGTTCGCTGACGCCGATGGCAGCGTCCTCGCCCTGATCCGAGCCCCAGCCTCGTCCAGCCATCGGGTCTGCCCCTTGCGCCCTCGACACCCTATGCTACATGAACGCCGGGCGCGCGAAAGCCCGCGCAACCGCACCCCGCTTCAGATGGTTTCCGAGAGTTCCATGTCCGACAAGGTCGTCACCCGTTTTGCCCCTTCGCCCACCGGCTATCTGCACATAGGCGGCGCGCGCACGGCGCTGTTCAACTGGCTGTATGCGAAGCACACTGGCGGCACGATGCTGCTGCGCATCGAGGACACCGACCGCGAACGCTCCAATGAAGCCGCGACGGCTGCCATCCTCGACGGGCTTTCCTGGCTTGGCCTGAGCTGGGACGGCGAGCCGGTGTCGCAGTTCGAGCGTGCTCCGCGCCACCGCGAGGTGGCTGAGGAGCTCGTGCGCATGGGCAAGGCCTATTATTGCTATGCCACGCCGGCCGAACTGGAGGCCATGCGCGAGGCCGCCAGAGCCAAGGGGCTGCCGCCCCGCTATGACGGCCGCTGGCGCGACCGCGACCCCTCTGAGGCGCCCGCAGGCGTCAAGGGCGCCATTCGTATCAAGGCGCCGACCGACGGCGAGACCATCGTCCATGACCGTGTCCAGGGCGAGGTGCGCTTTCCCAACAAGGATCTCGATGACTTCATCATCCTGCGTTCTGACGGCAATCCCACTTACATGCATGCCGTCGTCGTCGATGATCATGATATGGGAGTCACCCATATCATTCGCGGCGACGATCATCTGACCAACGCCGCTCGCCAGACCGTGATCTACAACGCCATGGGCTGGAACGTGCCGTCCATGTCGCATATCCCGCTGATCCACGGCGCCGATGGCGCCAAGCTGTCGAAGCGGCACGGCGCGCTTGGCGTCGAGGCCTATCGCGCCATGGGCTACCTGCCGGAGGCGCTGCTCAATTACCTGGCGCGCCTTGGCTGGAGCCATGGCGACGACGAGATCATGTCGATCAAGGATATGATCTCGTGGTTCGACATCGGCGATGTCAACAAGGGCGCGGCGCGCTTCGACTTCGCCAAGCTGGAGGCGATCAACGGCGCGCATATGCGCCGCATGAGCGATGCCCGACTGTTCGACATCTTCATCGCTACCCTGCCCTATCTCGAAGGTGGCCCGGCGATCGCCGCGCGCCTGAACGACAGCACCAAGGCGCAGTTGCTGGCAGCGCTTCCGGGCTTGAAGGACCGCGCCAAGACGCTGGTCGAGCTCGTCGATGGCGCGGCCTTCCTGTTCGCCACGCGCCCCCTGCCGATCGACGACAAGGCGGCCCTTCTGCTTACCGACGATGCCCGCAAGATCCTGCGCAGTGCTCACGAAGCTTTGAACGGGCTTGCGAGTGACTGGACAGCCGCCTCGGCGGAGGCGGCGATACGCGAGGTGGCAGCGGCCGGCAGTCACAAGCTCGGCGCGGTGGCCCAGCCTTTGCGCGCTGCGTTGACCGGCAAAAGCACCTCGCCGGGCGTGTTCGATGTGCTCGCCGTGCTCGGCCGCGAGGAAAGCCTGGCGCGCATCTCAGATCAAATCGATTAGGAGCAAACTGGCCCAAGAAGATTGGCATTGAAAGGCGGGTTTCGCAGTGCAACATTAGGCCTTGGCCCAATCTGGCACGCACCTCCTGAAATGCGGTGGCGAATACGCGCATTGCGGTGATTTTCGACGTGTCGCTCTGCAGAATTTTGCCTTTGCCGGCATGAGGAAACAAGAAGGAGTTTGCAATGACCGAAGCTGCGAAAAAAATGGATTTGGGCGGCAAGACCCAGGAGGCCACGGCTACGCTTGCATTCGCCGGCAAGACCCATGAATTCAAGGTGCGAAGTGGTTCGGTCGGGCCTGATGTCATCGACATCGCCTCGCTCTACTCAACCACCGGCGCCTTCACTTACGATCCGGGCTTCACCTCGACGGCAAGCTGCGAGTCGGAAATCACCTTCATCGACGGCGATGCCGGCATCCTGCTGCACCGCGGCTATCCGATCGACCAACTGGCCGAACACGGCGACTTCCTCGAGGTCTGCTATCTCCTGCTTTACGGCGAACTGCCGACCAAGGCGCAGAAGGACGACTTCGACTATCGTGTGACGCGCCACACCATGGTGCATGAGCAGATGTCGCGCTTTTTCACCGGCTTCCGCCGCGACGCGCACCCGATGGCGGTGATGTGCGGCGTGGTCGGCGCGCTGTCGGCCTTCTACCACGACTCCACCGACATCTCCGACCCCTACCAGCGCATGGTTGCCTCCATGCGGCTGATCGCCAAGATGCCAACGATCGCGGCGATGGCCTACAAATACCACATCGGCCAGCCCTTCATTTACCCGAAGAACGAACTGAACTTCGCCGCCAACTTCCTGCACATGTGCTTTGCCGTGCCGTGCGAGGAATACAAGATCAACCCGGTGCTGGCGCGCGCCATGGAGCGCATCTTCATTCTGCACGCCGACCACGAGCAGAACGCCTCGACCTCGACCGTTCGTCTCGCCGGCTCGTCGGGCGCCAACCCGTTCGCGTGCATCGCCGCCGGCATCGCTTGCCTGTGGGGCCCAGCGCATGGCGGCGCCAATGAAGCGGCGCTCAACATGCTTGGCGAGATCGGCCATGTCGATCACATCCCCGAATTCATCGCTCGCGCCAAGGACAAGAACGACCCGTTCCGCTTGATGGGCTTTGGCCACCGCGTCTACAAGAACTACGATCCGCGCGCCAAGATCATGCAGAAGACGGCGCATGAGGTTCTGGGCGAGCTCGGCATCAAGGACGATCCGCTGCTCGACATCGCCATGGAACTGGAAAAGATCGCGCTGACCGATCCCTATTTCATCGAGAAGAAGCTCTACCCGAATGTCGACTTCTATTCCGGCATTACGCTGAAGGCGCTGGGTTTCCCCACCACCATGTTCACCGTGCTGTTCGCGGTCGCCCGCACCGTCGGCTGGATCGCACAGTGGAAAGAGATGATCGAGGATCCGCGCCAGAAGATCGGCCGCCCGCGCCAGCTCTATACCGGTGCACCGGAGCGGGATTACGTGCCGATCGCAAAGCGGTGAATCAGGAAATAGTGAGTAGTGAGTAGTGAGTAGTGAGTAGTGAAGTCGACCATTTCTACTGATTACTGACTACTCACTCTCTTGA
>NZ_RZQI01000592.1:0-3822 GCF_003998335.1 Mesorhizobium sp. M7A.F.Ca.CA.002.05.1.1
CTATGAAGGCATGGCGAACGCCTTTTCCAACAATGCGGCCAGGCTTGCCGTGCGCGGCGAGGATCCATCGCTGTTGTCGGCTCAGGATCCGGCGAAAGTGGCGCGCGCCAACAAGGCGAATTCGATGGCCTACCAGCCGGCGCTGGAAAAGATCACCGGCTTCGACATCAACTGGAACATCGTGGCCTATCCGGACCTCGCCTGGGCCAGGCAGGTTTTTCCTGACGATGCCGACGATGTCGCGGTCGTGAAGCTCGCCGACGCCATCTTCGCCGCGTCGCGGGTCGATGTGGAGGACCCCATCGGCAATTGGAAGGCGCACAACGCGGCGCTGCGCAGCCGCACCGAATGGCTCAACGGCCATGATTTCCATGCGCTGCACTTTGCCGGACCCGGCACCGACCTGACGGTTGGACTGGCGGACGGCCATGAATGGATGGGCGGCGCCTCGACCGCCAAGAACGGCATCACCTGCAACCCCAACATCCCGACCGAGGAAGTCTTCACCACGCCGCATGCAAGGCGGGTCGAGGGTCATGTCTCCTCGACCAAGCCGCTGTCCTACCAGGGCACGCTGATCGACGACATTTCGGTGCGTTTCGAAGAAGGCAGGATTGTCGAGGCCAAGGCATCGAAGGGCGAGGATGTGCTGAAGAAGGTGCTCGATACAGATGAGGGCGCGCGCCGCCTCGGCGAAGTAGCGCTGGTGCCGCATTCCTCGCCGATCTCGGCAAGCGGGCTGTTGTTCTTCAACACGCTGTTCGACGAGAACGCCGCCTGCCATATCGCGCTCGGCCAGTGCTATTCGAAGTGCTTCGTCGACGGCGCCTCGCTCAGCCAGGACGAGATCGCGGCGCGCGGCGGCAACAAGAGCTTCATCCACATCGACTGGATGATCGGTTCGGACAAGATCGACATCGATGGTGTCCACAAGGACGGCGCCCGCGTGCCCGTCATGCGCAAGGGTGAATGGGCTTGACCGTACGGAGGGTGCGATGGCCTTCGACCTGGCGGTCAAGCGTATCTACGAGCCACCCGCGCCCGATGACGGGCAGCGGGTTCTGGTCGACCGCATCTGGCCGCGCGGTGTCAGCAAGGAAGACGCTGCGCTGACGCTGTGGTTGAAGGACATCGCACCGAGCGACGACCTGCGAAAGTGGTTCGGCCATGCGCCGGCGCGCTGGCCGGAGTTTCAGGAGCGGTATCGTGCTGAGCTGGACGGGAACGGCGAGGCGGTGAGTGAATTGCGAGGCTTGATCAGCCACGGCAAGGTGACGCTGCTCTATGGCGCGCATGATGAAGCGCATAACAATGCGGTGGCGCTGGCGGGGTATCTCAGCGCAAGCGCTCACAATTAGCCATCGTTAGCCAGACCTTCGTCATCCTCGGGCTTGACCCGAGGATCCATGCCGCGACCTCAGTCGAAAGGCGCAGCGGAGCAGAATCTGCACCGTTGCAACACGGATAGATCACGGCATGGATCCTATGGTCTGCGCTGCGTCGCTCCGCTCCTTGCTTCGCCATAGGATGACGAAGTGAGGTGTATGCGCTGCCCTACTTCACCACCGCCTCATAAACATCAGCCTTGAACCCCACCAGAATCCGATCCCCAACCTCCAGCACCGGTCGCTTGATCACGGTCGGCTTGGCCAGCATCAGCGCCTTGGCCTTCTTTTCGTCGAGGCTCTGCTTGTCGTTGTCCGGCAGTTCGCGAAACGTGGTGCTACCCTTGTTGAGCAGCTTTTCCCAGCCGACCTTGCCCGCCCAGCCATCCAGCCGCTTCGCGTCCAGTCCCTCTGCCCTGAAATCGTGAAACCTGTAGGCCACGTCATGGCCTTCCAGCCAGAGGCGCGCCTTCCTGACCGTGTCGCAGGTGGTGATGCCGTACATGATGATCGTCAAAACAGTGGCCCTTCCGATTTCGAATCTGACCGCAGATTAAGGACGCTCTGCGCGCTTTGCCAGCGCTCCCCGGCATGCCTTCGGTTTTGCCCTTGCCAACACTAAGGAATTTCCCTAAGTATTTTGACAGCGCCTCAGGACCAACCAATGACAAGCCTTCAGACCACAACTCCGAGCCCTCCGCCGATCGACGGCATCTTTCGCGCACTGTCCGATCCGACGCGGCGACGCGTGGTGGAGCGGCTGAACCGCAGCCCTGCCTCGGTCAGCGAGCTTGCCCAACCGTTCGACATGGCCCTGCCCTCCTTCATCGAACATCTCAAAATCCTCGAAGGTTGCGGGCTGGTGCGCTCGCAAAAGACCGGCCGGGTCAGGACCTATCAACTGGCGCCCGAGCCGCTGAAGCTTGCCGAAAACTGGCTGGCCGAACAGCGCACGCTGTGGGAGCGCCGCCTCGACCAGTTCGACGCCTATGTGATGACCCTCAAGGAGACAGAAAAATGATCTATCCCCTCAAGCCGGATCCCAGACTGGACCTCGTGCTGGAGCGCGTCATCGATGCGCCGCGCGAATTGCTGTGGCGCGCCTTGACGACGCCGGAGCACGTCAAGCAATGGTTCACGCCGAAGCCTTGGATGATCACCGACTGCGAGATAGACCTCAGGCCGGGCGGGCTGTTCCGCACGCGCATGCAGTCGCCCGACGGAACCGAGGTCAACGACCGCCATTGCTGCTATCTCGAAATCGTGCCGAACGAGCGGCTGGTGTGGACGGATGCATTGTTGCCGGGTTACCGGCCGTCAGGGGAACCCTTCATCACCGCTGTTATCTCCTTGCAGCCGGACGGCAAGGGCACGCGCTACACCGCCACCGCCATCCATCGCGACGAGGCGACCCGCAACAACCATGAGGAGATGGGTTTCTTCAACGGCTGGGGCACGGTGGCCGATCAGCTTGGGCAGTACGTGAAGACGATCTGATCTTCCCACATGACGGCCAGGACGTTGTCTTGGCCGTCATGCTTGTTTTCAACCCGGGAGCGAAGAGAGCAGTCTCCCGGTGGCATTTCCGCCTCAATAATAGAAGCGCTCTTCGGTGATCTTGCCGTTCTTGACTGTGTAGAGGCCAACTTCATCCATGGTGACGCGCTCGCCGGTGGCCTTGGGCGTGATGTCGAACTTGAAGCGCACCGCGAACTGGTCTCCGTTGACATAGGGGCCCTCGACCGAGCCGCCATGCACTTCGTTGTTCTCCTGCCACCACTGGCCCTTCTGCTTGAGAGCCTCCTTGCCATGGGAGATGGCCATCGGCCCCGCCATGGCTTCGAGACTGACGATATCATCGGCATTGTACTTCTCGGCAGCAGCTTCGTTATCGCCCTGCTTGAGCAGTTCGGTGAAATCTTTGGCAATTTCCGCGATGGTCATTTGTGTTCCTCCTGTCAGACGCACTGCAAATGGGGAACAGCTTGCTGGCCTGCCACCATTGCCGGCACTACAGCTGACAAGCCGTGTCAGGACGATTGATATAGCGGCTGTATGACGACGATTTCTCACATGCCGGCTAGGGAATCGTCCTGACCGGTCAATTGCCAGGTCGCCGGACATTTGTATTCACCCTGGTGGCTACGGATCAGCGAAAAACTCCGCACTGTCCAGGATATCGGCTCAACGATCCGTTCCCGCACTTTTGGAACGCCCCTCCTGTCGCGAAGCAGCGTGACATGTGGCTCCAGCGAGGTCGTGATGAATGGCTTTAGCGGGCTGTCGTCAATTACGGCAGAGAGCTTGCGCCAGAAGGCTTGCAAAGTCGGCGAATGGTCGCTGCTGCGAAGCACCAGCGCCCCGCCGCCGAAAGCCGACAGGCGGTCGAAGCAAACATCGAATGGTGTGGCTTGCATCAGCAAGCCGACATGGCGGG
>NZ_RZQI01000593.1:0-3816 GCF_003998335.1 Mesorhizobium sp. M7A.F.Ca.CA.002.05.1.1
GGTCCAGGTCATGTGTCTAGTTCTGCCGAAACCATTGGGGCCTGAAGGCGCTAGTCGGCGAGGCAGAAATTGACGAACACCGGTTGAGAGCGTGCCTGATCCCTGCAACGGTCAAAGACGAAACGCAGCATGCCTTTGGAAAAGAACCTGCCTCCCGCGTGTGGCATCGTTGCGGCACGTAAGGCACGCAATCTGCCGATCCACGAACGGGTCGGTACCAAGTTATTGACGAGGAGAAGCCCATGTCCAGCGTCCATCCAGTTCGCGCACTTTCCGCAGCGCTCGAGGCTGCGAGGACGAATGCTGTCGAAACCATCGCGGCAGATGGCGGGCCTCTGTCATCTGCAGTTCTAGCTGAACTCGCCATGTTGCAAACTGCACTGACGGCCACCCGCCAAACACTCGATGAGCATGGAACCCGATTGGGCTGGGGTGGCGACGAGGGGGCCGTGGATCAGGCGGTTCTAGAACTCCATTCAATCAAATAGCTGGATTGCCAGTACGCAGTGATCGGCTTCCTTTCGTTGTGCCAGAGTTTGCCGTGTTATTGTTCGGCAATCCGTAGGTCCGCACTGACTGGCTTCGCGTCTCTTTGAAGTTTTGGAGCAGCCAACAGTTAAAGGCGTGCAGCCGGAGCTGCCAGCATCATTTGGACCACAACTGCCAAGCGTCAGGTTTTCCTTAGCAACTCGGGACGACCTGCGCTTCCCATTGTGAACGAGCGCGACGAGGACCAAGGTTGTCGACGCACCACAGCAAGCGGGCAAATTCTTACCAAGGCAATCACCTGCCACGGCATGTCGGTTGGACGGTTTCAGCATGCTATGGAATCGAAGGAAACAATTGTCCAGAAGCTCTGCACGTTCCCGCGGTGAAGCGTCGCGCAACTCCGGCGGCGGCTGGTCGAATGTTATCCGAACTCCTACGTCCTCTGGTCAGTAATTGAACTGACGACAGGGCGAGGCAACAATAGGGATCGGAACGACGTGGTAGACGTTTCTGCAAGTCATAGCTTCGTGGCACATTCGCGCGACGACGGAACGCGCGGCCAGTTGGAACAGTCGCAACTTGACGCGTTGCTTTCGAGCATTCGGGCATGCCGCGTGTGCGTCGAGGAGTTCGGCCATGAACCGCGCCCGGTGGTGCAGGTGGCCCCCGGCACCCGGCTGTTGATCTGTGGACAGGCGCCGGGGCGACGCGTGCATGAAAGCGGACTTCCGTTCGATGACCCGTCGGGCGACCGGCTGCGCGAGTGGCTTGGAGTGGATCGGCGCGCCTTCTATGCGGACCCGCGTATCGGCGTGGCCCCCATGGCGTTCTGCTTTCCGGGGACCAATCCCAAAGGCGGCGACTATCCGCCACCGCCCAGGTGCGCCGCGCTCTGGCGGCAGTCGCTCCTGGCATGTCTGCCGAAGGTGGAACTTACGGTGCTGGTCGGCGCTTATGCTCAGCGGTGGGCGTTGGGAGACACGCCGAGGCGTTCGATGACCGAGACCGTCGCGGCATGGCGCACCTATGGGCCTGCGGTGATCCCGCTGCCGCACCCCTCCTGGAGATGTGCAGGCTGGCTGCGGCGCAACTCATGGTTCGAGAATGAGTTGGCGCCCTATCTGCGCGTTCGGGTCGCTGCCATTCTAAGCGGCGCCATTACCCTTCATGAACCGGCCACACGCTCTCGATAAGGCAAGCCCGCGGCGACCTTCTCCGCGCAGATCGCGAGAACCGCAGGCGTGACGTTATCCGGGCCCAAGCAGAGAGACCGCCATCCAATGGACGATCAAATAGTCGGCGATGTTTCGGCTATGGCATCTCCACCAGAGCACTTCGGAACACACGACCGTGCATTTCGGCTGCTTGTTCAGGTCGATCGTCGGACACGACCAGTTCGACGTCCCTGAGGCCTCACGCTTTCAAGCCGACGAGAAATCCCGCCAGGTCGAGCGGTTGTCGCGATTGGCCATCTCGATGGCTCTGGCGCCTTCCGTCCCAGTCAATCCCGACGGAAATCAGCACCGCCTGGCCCATGACGATGCCGACTTCGCAGACCTTCTCGTAGCGAGCATCGACAATGAGGTAAGGGAACGGCTCCTGGAGCGGGCGATTGGCAAAGGCGGGGAGGCTCTCGTCCAGCGGCTTGCGCCCGCTCGGAAAGCTAGTAGCGCTCGAACAACTCCGCCGAGAAGCGGCCCTGCCGGTTCTGCGGCACCCTGAGTCCGAGCTTGCCGGCGCGCGTGACGAGCGTGCGACCGTAATGGCCCGAACGATAGGCGAGCCGCTCCGGCGTGCGCTAGCATTTCTCGGCTCCAAGCACCTCATCCATCTCGCCCTCCAGGACTTCCTGCATCACCGCGCGGATCACATCGCGCAGCCCATCAGGGCTCGAAAGCAGAATGTGGCGGAACTCGGTGACGTTGAATATCACCAGCCTGCCATGACCGCCCTTTCTCAGCGAATTTGCAGAACTCACAGCACACAACCTTGTCTCGTGGCCCAGCGAAATGAAACTGCAGGGCTGGCGGCGTCCGGGCGCTGACCGCCGCGACGCCCCTCGCTGGCCGATGAAGAGCCCGTCCTTTCCGGGCATTCAGAAAGAAAACCCGGCATTTGCAGAAGACCAGACGGCTTTTCGGGGCCTAGGTTGGCGCAATTGAGCACGCATTGAGCTCGCTGACCAAGGATCATCCCCATGACCACCAACGCCCTCCGCCTTCGCGCCGCACCGCTCCGTACCCCTTCCGATCTCGGCGAGAATGCCGTGACAGATATCTCTGCCGCTCTCACCGGGTTGCTAGCCGATACCTTCGCGCTTTACCTCAAGACGAAGAATTTCCACTGGCACATGTCAGGGCCGCACTTCCGTGATTACCATGTGTTACTCGACGAACAAGGCGAGCAAATCTTCGCTATCACCGATGACATCGCTGAGCGCTGTCGCAAGATCGGCGGCACCACGCTCCGCTCTATCGGACAGATCGCGAAGGAGCAGCGAATCTCCGACAATGACGCGGCCTATGTGACGCCACACGACATGCTGGCCGAGCTTGCCCAAGACAACCGCACCTTCATAAGTCTCCTGCGCGCCGTGCACGCAGTATGCGAGGAGCACGACGACGTCGCGACGACCAGCTTGATCGAGGTTTGGATTGATGAGGCCGAGCGCCGTACCTGGTTCCTTTTCGAAGCCGGGCGGATGGCGGACTGACCCCCAAGGCCATGGACCGTCGGCGCGGAATGGCGTCGCCCCGATCTGCGGCAAGCGGTCGCCGCTTGCGACTTCCCGTTGCTCTCTCACAGGAAAATGCCATGTCCCGCCCACCGCTTCCACCCTTCACGGAACAAACCGCCATAGAAAAAGTGCGCTCAGCCGAAGACGGCTGGAACACGCGTGACCCCGGCCGTGTCGCGCTCGCCTATACGGTTGACAGTGCCTGGCGTAATCGCGCCGAGTTCGTGACAGGCCGGGAAGCCATCGAGGCTTTTCTCACCCGCAAATGGAACAAAGAACTCGATTACCGGCTGGTAAAGGAACTTTGGACGTTTGCGGGAAACCGGATCGCTGTCCGCTTCGCCTATGAATACCATGATGACAGCGGCCAATGGTTCAGGGCCTACGGCAACGAAAATTGGGAGTTCGATACGGAAGGGCTGATGCGCCGCCGGATCGCCAGCATTAACGAACATCCAATCGCGGAGTCCGAACGCAAGTTGCATTGGCCTTTGGGTCGTCGCCCCGACGACCATCCTGGTCTCAGCGGTTTCGGCTTCTGATCTGACGCGTGGTCGAGGGTTGGCGACCGTTTTCGCGCTACCCACTGA
>NZ_RZQI01000594.1:0-3810 GCF_003998335.1 Mesorhizobium sp. M7A.F.Ca.CA.002.05.1.1
GGTCGCGCGCGGCGGCGAAGCCGGACGTCGCGGCGAGCGCAAGCGCAGCGGCCGACGCCGTATAGAGGAATTTCTTCATGTGGCCTGCTCCTGTTCGGAAGATGGTCTCTCGGCGCTCGTCAGTCGGCGCCCGCTGAGGCCAATAGCCTTCGATTATAACAGTCGCATGACAGTTTGATGTCACCCCGGTAACGCGTCATCGGGATGAGCAGAATGCCGCCTGGCCGGCACTCCCGACGCAGCCCCGCTTTGTCACCGGAATCAGGGACTTGCTCGATTCGGTCGAGGCTGGCCGGCGATTTGGGGATCAGCCGGCCTTTATGAAGAAAAGCCGGACGGGAGCGCGTTGCTCTCAGCCAGACGGTGTCGTGGCCGGGCCATCGCCGAAAACAGGTCCGTTGGGGTAGGTTGACGCTGTCTCATGCCGGCGGTCGCTGCTCCCGCCCGTAACTGGGAAGAGCGGAATTCGAATGTCGCCATTGTCTCGGCTGGATGCCGCCTTTCATATGGTGCGATCGCACCATAGTCTTGGCCGCTGACAGGGGCGCGAATCTTCGCCGTATTCCCGGTACTCGGGCAGAGCCGGCCTTACCCGGCGTTGCGCTGCGCCTGCCGGCTGGCGCCGACCCAGCGCTCGACCTTCTCGAGCAACGCCCGGGGACTGATCGGCTTGGGCAGATAGTCGTCCATGCCTGCCTCCAGGCAGCGCTCGCGGTCGCCCTTCAGCGCATGCGCGGTGACGCCGACGATCGGCACATGGGTGCCGGTTTCTTCCTCCAGCCGGCGAATGGCGGCGGTTGCTTCGAGACCGTTCATCTCCGGCATGGAGACATCCATCAGGATCATGCACGGGTTCAGCCGGCCGAAGGCGTCGAGCGCCTTGCGGCCATTGCCGACGATCTCGAAACCATAACCGGTCTCGCCGAGGATCTGGGTGAACACCATCTGGTTCACCTCATTGTCCTCGGCCACCAGGATATCCAGCCTGTCGCCGCCAGCCGCCACCGGTGGCCGGGGGCGAATTGAGGGCGGCTGCAGCAGCGCCCGCTGTTCGGACGGCGCCGAGGGCTGCGTCCGCATCACATAACCCGCAGCGACGTCGGCTGCGAGCGGCTGCGCGTCGCTGCCGCTCGTGTTGTGGCGATGCCGCTGGATGGTGGCGACCAGCGTTTCCAGCAGCACCGAGGAGCGCGCCGGCTTGATCAGCTGGGCATCGATGCCAAGATCGCGATAGCTGGTGTTGGCGAGCGACTGGTCGACCGAGGTCAGCATGATGATCGGCATGCCGGCAAGGCCGGCGGTGCTGCGCACGATCCGCGCCATTTCGGCGCCGCTCATTCCAGGCATCTGGTAGTCGAGCACGACGCAATCGACCGGGACACCATAGGCAGCGGCGGCGATCAGTACCTTGAGGCCTTCGGCGCCGCTTTCGGCCGCGCAGGAATCGAACGTCCACGATGTCATCTGTTCGGTCAGGATGGCCCGATTGACGGCATTGTCGTCGACAATCAGCACACGCGCACCGGTCACGTCGATCGGCATGATGCGCTGTCCGTTCTGCTGTCCGGCCCGCGGCAGCGTCACCGAGAACCAGAAAGTCGAGCCCTTGCCTTCCGCACTTTCGACCCCGATGTCGCCGCCCATCAGTTCGACGAGCCGCGAGGTGATGGCAAGACCGAGGCCGGTTCCCTCATGCCGCCTCGTCGAAGAGGTGTCGACCTGGCTGAATTTCTCGAACACCAGTTTCAGTTTTTCCTCGGGGATACCGATACCGGTATCGGTGACCGAGATCGTCAGCTTCGTTCCGGTCGGAACCCTCTCGCCGGTGACGTCGACCAGCACATGGCCTTCATCGGTGAATTTCACCGCGTTGCCGAGCAGGTTGGTGACGATCTGTCTGATACGGCCGACATCGCCGACGAACAGGCTCTCGAGCCGAGGTTCGACACGCACGATCAGCTCGAGGTCTTTTTCCTTGGCTCGTGTCGACACCAGTGTCGCCACATCCTCGATCGCCTCGGCCAGATTGAAGGGCGCCGGATCGAGCACCAGCTGACCGGCATCGATCTTGGAGAAGTCCAGTATGTCGTTGATGATGGTGAGCAGCGCATTGCCCGATTTCACGATGATGTCGGTGAACGTCTTCTGCTTCGGGTCGAGGTCCGATTTGGCCAGCAGTTCGGCCATGCCGAGCACGCCGTTCATCGGCGTGCGGATCTCATGGCTCATATTGGCGAGGAATTCCGACTTGGCGCGGTCGGCGAGCACGGCGCGCTGACGCGCCTCGCGCAGTTCGGCCTCTCGCATCTTCAGCTCGGTGATGTCGGTGGTCGAGCCGATCAAATAGAGCGAGCCGTCGGAGGCGATCATCGCGCCCTTGCGGGCGAATTGATGCCTGACGCTGCCGTCGGCCAACGTCACCGTCTCTTCGACCTCCTGGGTTTCGCCGGTGCGCAGCACGGCGAGGTCGCCATTGACGAAAGCCTCGCCATCCGGCCCGAAAATCTCGATGTCGGTCTTGCCGATAGCCTCTTCCTTGCGGAAGCCCGTGAGATCGCACCAGCCCTTGTTGACATAGAACTGCCGGAGATCGGAGCGCTTGGCGTAGATCGATACCGGCACGTTGTCGATCAGGCTGCGGAACACCTCGTTCTCGCGCATGCTCTCTTCCAGCGCACGCTCGCGCGCCTTGACGTCGGTGATGTCGGTGCTCGAACCGACCAGATGCACCGACCCGTCCAGCGTCACCAGGCGGCTCTTGCGCGTCATCAACTGCCGAACCGTGCCGTCGCGATGGGTGACGGGTTCCTCGACCTCCCTGACGGCGCCCGTCACGGCGACTTGCGTGTCGTCATGGCTGTAGCCATCGGCGTCCTGCGCACCGAACAACTGCCGGTCGGTGCGGCCGATGACATCCTCCTTGGCCAAGCCGGTGATCGCGCACCAGGCCTTGTTGACGAATTCTATGCTCAGGTCCTGCGCCTTGATGAAGGCGGCCACCGGCAACTCGTCCATCACGTGCCGGAACAGGTCGATCTGGCGCATCGAATCGCGCAATGCCGCCTCGCGGCTCTTGATCTCGGAGATGTCAACGCGAACACCGATGAAGGTGCCATCATCGGTCCGCATGTCGTAGACTTGGTACCAGCGGCCGTCGGGGTTATGACGCTCGTAGCAGGAATTGGGCAAGCGGTAGCGGGCGAGGATCGCATCCAGCCAGCGGTCATGGTCGCTGTCGTAGAGCTGGTCGACTTGTGGATCGCCGCTGTCGCGGAAATAGCCGTTCGCATGGCCCAGAACGAGTGCCTCGCGGAATGTGCAGCCGGGCTGCCATGCCGGCTTCAAGGCCGGCAGCGTATCCTGGATCTTGCGGTTGGCGAAAACGAACCTGTCGTCGCGATCGTAGATGATCACGGCGGCCGGCAAGGATTCCAGCACGCTGGCGAGATGCTTGCGCGCATCCTGCGCTTCCGTCTCGCGGCGCTTCATTTCGGAAATATCGAACAGGAAGCCGGCAACATAGTTGCGGCCGCTGGCCATGCCGACGCGGCTCTTCCTGACGATACGCGATCGGCTGGCGCCATCGACCTCGAAATTCTCTTCCACTTCGTACGGCCGCCCGGTCGCAAGGACCTCACCTTCGCTCTGCTCGAAAAGCGCGACAGCGTTCGCCGGGAGGAAATCGCCGCCGGGTTTGCCGAGCATGGCTTGCGGCGTCTGGCCAAACAGAGCCGCGAACGCCTCGTTGACGAAGACGAAGCGCAGATGGTCGTCCTTGACGAAGATCGGATCCTTGACGGCGTTGATCAC
>NZ_RZQI01000595.1:0-3803 GCF_003998335.1 Mesorhizobium sp. M7A.F.Ca.CA.002.05.1.1
GAGCATGGCGGAACGGTGGCGCCGGAGGCCAAGATCGCCAGCTTCTCGGCCGGTATCGTTGCCGCCAACAAGCCGTTCGCGGTGGTCAACGGCACCGGCAAGCCGATCGGCGAGGTGACGCCGCAAGCGGTGATCGATCTGCTGGCCGGCATCGATCGCTCAAGGGTCGGCGCATGACGGTGACAGCAAGCGCCAGCGAGACGCGGTCGCGACCGATTCAGGTCTGGCTGCTGGTCTGGGCGGCAGCGCTTGGCGCCGTGCTTGTCGTGTTCCTGTTGCAGGACCGCCTGCCCTGGGCCGTCAACTATCCGGCAAGTGCCGTCGTGCCGGTCGCCGATTGGGTCAGCGCGCTGATGCGCTGGATCAAGTCGAACCTGTCCTGGTTGACCCGCTCGATCACCGCTGTGCTCGGCGTTCCCCTCGATTTCGCGCTCAATCTACTGGCCAAGAATTTCAAGATCGGCCACGGCGCTGACGCCTATATCCTGCCGCGCCTGTCCTGGGTCGGCGTCTGCGCCGCCGCCTTCCTCGCCGGTCATGCCGCTGGCGGCAGAAAACTCAGCCTGCTGGTCGGCGGCTGCTTCCTCTACATCGCCCTGTTCGGCCAATGGACCAGCGCCATGCTGACGCTGGCGCTGATCTCCATCGCCGTGCCGTTCTGTATCGTCACCGGGCTGTTCGCCGGCATCTGGGCGTGGCGCAGGCCATGGGCCGAAAGGCTTATCGTCTCCCCTGCCCTCGACCTGATGCAGACGATTCCGACCTTCGCCTATCTCATCCCGATGCTGCTGCTGTTCGGCAACAGCCCGGTCTCGGCGATGATCGCGACCGCCATCTTCGCCACGCCGCCGATGGTGCGGGCAACGATGCTCGGCCTGTCGCGGGTGCCGTCGGAGATCGACGATTTCAGCGAGATGGCAGGCTGCACGGCGCGGCAGAAACTGTGGCGAGTGCTGCTGCCCTCGGCACGGCCGACACTGATGGTCGGCGTCAACCAGGTGATCATGCTGGCGCTGAACATGGTGATCATCGCCTCGATGATCGGCGCCGGCGGCCTCGGCTACGACGTGCTCCTGGCGCTGCGCGCACTGAAGGTTGGCGAGGCGATGGAAGCCGGCCTTGCCATCGTGGCACTGGCCATTGCGCTCGACCGGCTGAGCCAGGCCATCGCGCACAAGCAGGCAGAGGGGAATACCCATCAGCAGGCGGGCCCGAGCTTCTGGCAGCGCTATCCCAATCTGACGCTGGCGATCGCCATCCTTGTGGTGACGACATTTCTCGGCCTGTTCGTGCCGGCCTTCGCGGGAGTGCCAAAAGCGATCACCTTCACCACCGCGCCGCTGTGGAAAGCAGCGGTGAACTGGGTGACGATCAATTTCTTCGACACGATCGAAGCGTTCCGCGTGGCGCTGATCCTTAATTTGCTGAACCCGCTGCGTGCCTTTTGCGAAGGGTTTCCCTGGCTGGGCGCGGTGTTCCTGCTCGGCCTTGCCGGCTATCAGCTCTCCGGCCTGCGGCTGGCCGCGCTGGTGGCAGCGCTGACTGCCTTCTGCGCCATCACCGGCCTGTGGGAAAAGACCATGGCAACCGTCTATCTCTGCGGTATCTCGGCCTTCATCGCCTGCCTGGTCGGCATCCCGATCGGGCTGATGGCTTCAAGCAGCGACCGCTTCGAGAAGATCGTCACGCCGGTCATCGACACGCTGCAGGTGCTGCCATCCTTCTGCTTCATCATTCCGGTGGTGATGCTGTTTCGGGTCGGCGATGTCACGGCGATGATCGCCACCATTGCCTTCGCCGTGGTGCCGGCCATCCGCTACACCAATCACGGCATCAGGCAGGTGCCGCCGGCGCTGATCGAGGCGGCAAAGGTGTCGGGCTGCACGCCGCGCCAGACCTTCTTTCGCGTGCAACTGCCGCTGGCGCTGCCGGAGATCATGCTGGGCGTCAACCAGACGATCCTGATGGCGCTGGCGATGATCATCATCTGCGCCATGGTCGGCACCCGCGATCTCGGCCAGGAAGTGTTCATCGCGCTGTCCAAGGCCGATTCCGGCCGCGGCATCGTCGCGGGTCTGGCCATCGCCTTCATCGGCATTGTCGCCGACCGGCTGTTCGGCGCCTGGACGGCGAAGGCCAGGGCAAGGCTGGGGTAGCAGGCGCCGCCCTACTCCGCCGCGACGCCCTTCACCTCGAGATAGCTCTCCATCGAATCGTCCAGCGCCTGCAGCCACGGCGTATGATGCAGCGGCGCCATGGTGCCCGTCATCAGCGAGCGGTAGGCGTGGTCGCGGAAGCCCATGATGTTCTCCGCCTTGTGGTGTTCCCATTCCATGAAGGTCTGGTTGACCGCCTCGACGTCGAAGCCCGGATAGTCGG
This sequence comes from Mesorhizobium sp. M7A.F.Ca.CA.002.05.1.1, assembly GCF_003998335.1. NCBI lineage: Bacteria > Pseudomonadati > Pseudomonadota > Alphaproteobacteria > Hyphomicrobiales > Phyllobacteriaceae > Mesorhizobium > Mesorhizobium sp. M7A.F.Ca.CA.002.05.1.1. The sequence continues at coordinate 2,380 of NZ_RZQI01000595.1, forward strand.
TCTGGTCCATCAATTCCTTGGTGTAGTCGCCCTGGAACCAGATCATCTGCTCGGCGTCTTCGAGCGTCTCCTCGCGTGCGCGCCATTTCGCGCCGTGCGCAGCCATCGCCTCGGCCGAGGGCAGCTTGATGCGGCCCATGATGACGTCGCGGGCGAACCAGGCCTGCGCGTCGAACATGTTGAAGGTGTAGAACTGATCCTGCATGCCGATATAGGAGAGCTGCGGGTTCTTCTCCCAGACGACGCCTTCATAGAGGTCGAGCGGCCACATGCGGTTGGCGGTCTTGAGCTTCAGATCGTCGGTGAGGAAGGGGAAAGAATGGAGATAGCCGGTGCACAGGATGATGGCATCAACGTCTTTCGTGGTGCCATCCTTGAAATGCGCGGTTTTGCCGACGACCTTCTGTAAGAGCGGCACCTCTTTCCAATTCTCCGGCCATTTGAAACCCATCGGCTTCGAGCGGTAGCTGGAGGTGATGGATTTGGCGCCGTATTTGTAGCATTGCGAGCCAATGTCCTCGGCCGAATAGGAGCGGCCGATGATCAATATATCCTTGCCCTTGAATTCCATCGCGTCGCGGAAATCGTGGCTATGCAGGATGCGGCCGTTGAAGGTCGAAAAGCCCTCGAAATAGGGCACGTTGGGCACCGAGAAATGCCCGGAAGCGACAACGACATTGTCGAACTCTTCCGAATAGGTGACGTCGTTGGTGCGGTCATGCGCGGTGACGGTGAATTTCTTCGTCTCGTCGGAAAACGTCACCATGCGCACCGGGCTGTTGAAGCGCACCCATTTGCGAAGGCCTGATTTTTCGACGCGTCCCTTGATGTAGTCCCACAGCACGGCGCGCGGCGGATAGGAGCCGATCGGCCGGCCGAAGTGCTCCTCGAAAGTATAGTCGGCGAATTCCAGGCACTCCTTCGGTCCGTTCGACCAGAGATAGCGGTACATCGAGCCGTGCACCGGATCGCCATGCTCGTCGAGGCCCGTGCGCCAGGTGTAGTTCCACAGGCCGCCCCAGTCCGACTGCTTTTCGAAGCAGACGATTTCGGGAATGTCGGCGCCCTTGTCGGCCGCCGACTTGAAGGCCCTGAGCTGTGCCAGGCCGGACGGGCCGGCTCCGATGACGGCAACGCGACTTTTCATGGCAGGCCTCCCGATCTGGTTTCGACTTTTGTCTTGACGCAATTCCCGAGGGGAAAGCGCTATGCGCTTGTCCCGGAATTGCTCTTACGAAACAAATTTCACTCACAGGACAGTAATTGGCCCTTTCGTGCTGTCAACAGCCCGATGCTGAAACAAGGTTTCGCCGATGTGGATTTCCCGCGAAAAACCGGACGCGGCCAAACATCATTATCATGCGCATGCGCGTTCACGCGACTTGCCGTCGCAGTTGCGCTCCTGTATCGGCACCTGACATGTT
>NZ_RZQI01000596.1:0-3786 GCF_003998335.1 Mesorhizobium sp. M7A.F.Ca.CA.002.05.1.1
GTCATGAACAGAGGAAGGATCGTCGGCTGCCGTCAGACCGGCGACGTCACGCCTGAATGGATAGGAGGCCTTTTAGCAGGCCATGCTTGACACAGCTTTCCTTGTTCGCAGGCAAAATCCCGGCTTCTTGTTGACCAGTCTCAGTTATGTTGGCGGACTGTTGGTCGGGCTGACGGTTTCGGCGGTGCTGCTCGTGCATGCGGGCGTGCCGGCAAGCGCTCTTGTGGATGAGTTCCTGATTGCAACTTTTCTGACCTCGGACGGCCTCTCCCAGACGGCGACGGCCGCTTTACCGTTGGTGCTAGTCGGCCTCGCCTCCGGCGTTGCCATGCGCGTGCGGTTTTGGAACATCGGCGTGGAGGGCCAGCTATGGCTCGGCGCGATCGCGTCAACCTGGGTGGCGCTGAACGGCAGCGGGCCTGAAGTGCTGAGGTTGCCGACGATGTTCGTTCTGGCAGCGCTTGCGGGAGCCGCCTGGATTGCGATTCCGCTTTTTCTGAAACTCAAGTGGGGCGTTAACGAGGTTATTTCGACCCTGCTGCTGGGAAGCGTCGCGTTTCTGCTCGTGCAGCATCTTCTGTTCGGGGTCTGGAGAGACCCTTCCAACAGCTTTCCCGTGACCGCCACCTTTCCCGAGGCGAGCTGGTTTCCCGTTCTGGGATGGGGGCAGTTGCATGCCGGAATCTTCCTGGTCGCCGTTATCGCATTGTCCATCTGGTTCGTCATGGAACACAGCCGGGTCGGCTTCTACGCGGATGCTGTAGGTTTCAACGCCAAGGCCGCGCTCGCCACGGGCCTGCCGGTGCTCAGCATAGCCGTGGGGCTCGTGCTGCTCTCCGGCGCTCTCTCAGGCGTTGCCGGCATGATGATCGTGGCGGGGACGGAGCACCGCCTCAACCAGTCCGTCGGCAACGGCTATCTCTTCAGCGCGATCGTGATCGCCTACCTGGCCCGCGCGAAGCCATTGTGGGTGGTCGTGATCTCTTTCGCGCTCGGCGCGGTGTTCACCGCCGGGAATGTCCTGAAGGTTTTCTACTCGATCTCCGAAGCGATGATCGTGCTGATGCAAGGCGCGGTACTGATGTCGATTTTGATGGCGCAGTTCTTCAGCTCCTATTCGCTCAAACGGCCCAAGAACTAGGAAGGGGCAGTTGCATGGATTTTCTGATCGGCTGGATTGCCATCATTCCGAGCTATGCGGCACCGTTGCTGCTGGCGAGCCTCGGCCTCATTATCTGCGAAAGAGCCGGCGTTCTCAATCTTGGAGCGGAAGGGCTCATGGCGGTCAGTGCCATGACCGGCGCGATGACGGTGCTTTCCGGAGCCGATCCTTGGGTTGGTCTTGCCGCCGGCTCAGCGGCCGCGATGGCTCTCGCTCTGCTGTTTGGAATATCGACAGTCGCCTTGCGCGCCAATCATACGCTCGCCGGCCTAGCCGTCGTCGCAATCGGACTGGGCATCACCGGGGTCGTGGGGCGACCCTACGTGCAGAAGACCTTTTCTGGCATTTCCACACTTGGCGACCTCTTCGGGATAGACCGCGGTTCGGCATTCGGCCGCATTTTCGCGGTGCAGGACCCGGTTACGCTGGCGCTGCCGACCCTGGTCGGCGCGCTCTGGTGGTGGCTTTCCAAAAGCCGACATGGCCTCAGGTTGAGGTCCGTCGGGGAAAACCCGGCCGCCGCGGATGTCGCGGGTATCGACGTGCAACTGGTTCAGTTCGGGGCTGTCCTGGCATCCGGGCTGTTTTGTGGTCTCGCCGGAGCCTATCTCTCAGTCGCCACAAGTCATGTCTGGGTGGAGGGAATGGTCGCGTCGCGCGGCTGGATTGCCGTTGCGCTCGTCATCTTTTCGCGCTGGAACGCGGCTCGAGCTCTCTGGGGTGCGCTTCTTTTCGGAAGCGCGGATGCGCTTGTGCCTAGACTACAAGCCATAGGCGCCGACGTTCCTGTCTATCTCATGATGACTTTGCCGTACTTGCTGACGCTTGTCGTGCTGGTGGCAGGCTCATTGGGCGGCCGGCGCTCCGGCGAGCCGGCCTTCCTCGGCAGGGTCTATCTACGACAAGACAAACAATAAGGAACTTGCCCGGTTCATGAGCCCCGCCGCCCGCATCCTTCTGGACTTCGCGGATTTCATGGACAAGCATCAAGGATCGCCGATGTCTGTGCCGTCCCCCCTCGCCCGGCGCTGACCCTGCGGCTCCGCTCGACGCCTATTCGCGTGCCACTAACCGTGAGATCAAGAACAAAGCGCCACGGAGACGACAGAGGGGGTCGCCGCGCGTAAAGCGCCAACGTCATCCGCAACAGCAGGCCGAGCCCAGCCGGACCGCCCCCTCTGGCCTGCCGGACCCGGCCCTTCGCTTTCGCTCCAGGCGTTCGTCGTTCGGAAAGCCAAGCGATTGGCTTTCCGTCCGCTGCGCGGACCACTCCCTCACCCCCCTCAAGGGGGAGATCAGCAGCTTCAGCGGATCAGAACTTGTAGCTGAGCCCGACCCGGATATCCTGTGTCTGGAGGTCGACATGGGTTTCCGTAGGCAGACCGGCTGCCACCGAGAGGTCCTGGCTGCCGAAGTCGGAGTAGCGGTATTCGGCCCGCGCGATCCACTTGTCGGTAAAGGCGTGTTCGATGCCGGCTCCAACGGTCCAGCCGACATGGCTGTCGCTGTGGAGCGTTACTTCGGCGGCAGGGCCACCGGCGCTGACCGCAATCAGTTCATACTTGGCCGCGGCGACGCCGGCAGTGATGTAGGGCAAGGTCCGATCGAAAGCATAGCCGGCGCGCAGCCGCGCCGACCCCGACCATTTGAGTTCGCTCTTGAGCAACGTGGTGACACCGCCGCCGCCGGCGTCGAGGGCCGTCAGCCCATCTATATTGCTGTACACAATGTCGGCCTCGGCGCCGATCACGAAGCTGTTCTCCATCTGGTAATTGGCGCCGATATGGACACCGCCGATAAATCCGTTCGGATCGGTGGAGACATTGAGATCGGTGGCCCCGCCCAGTCCGCCGCCGGCGATGAACAGATTGGATTTTCCGGCCGCGTAGCCGATGTCGACGCCGGCATAGAGTCCGGACCAGTCGTAGCCGGATGCAACAGGCGAAACCTCATTGATATCAGCCGCACACGCCACACCGAGCGGCGCGAGAATGAAGGCCGTTGCGAGAAGAAGAGTTTTCATTGTTGTCTGCTGCCCCATGTTGCTTCCCCACCGCATAAATGAGCTGCGGAGATCCAGCTGTTGTCGAGAAATCCGGTGTTGCATTGTCCGCTGGCTGCGTCTTGGGCTGGGCCGCACCCGAATTGTCGGGGAAAGCATCGCAGCGCTTTCCCGGCTGGTGTGGCCATTCGGCCTCAGTCGATTGGCGTGTCGTGTATCCAGCGGGGTTGGCGGCCGGCGAGACTACCTGGCACTGCCCGGTGTCGAGCCGAATCGGCGGCGGAAGCAGCGGTTGAAATAGGAGACGTCGGAGAAGCCGCTGAGCAGCGCGATCTCGCTGATCCGCATGCGGTCATTGTGCCTGTCGCGGAGCATGCGATGCGCCCTTTGCAAGCGCAGTTCGAGAATGCGCTCGGCAAAGCTCACCCCGGTTTCCTGCAGCAGGTCATGGACATAGCGAACGGAGAGCCGCAATTGCCCGGCAACGCCCTGCGCCGAAATGGCGGGATCGGCGAAATTATCCCTCATCTTCTGCAGTATGGCTTGCAGCCTTGCCGCGCGCAGGCCGCGCAGGCCCGCCAGTTCGGCCGCTTCGCCCTTGGCGCCGGTCGCAAGGCCGATC
>NZ_RZQI01000597.1:0-3782 GCF_003998335.1 Mesorhizobium sp. M7A.F.Ca.CA.002.05.1.1
GCAGAAGATTGTCGGTCATGGCGTAGTCCAAGCCCGCGCCTATCGTCCATCCAGTAAATGTGTCTCCGAAAGAACCTGAGACGGTATTACTGCTTGTGTCGATGTCGCCAAATGCAACGCCACCCGCGACATAGGGAAGCAAGCGATCAACGGCATATCCCAATCGAAGTCTTGCCGCCCCACTCCACTTAAGTTCCTCGGTCCCGATGCCGCCCGGAAATGGGAGACCGGGAGCGGCGAATATTTGGCCGCTGTCATCAACATTCGCATATACGACGTCCAGTTCCGCACCAATGACGATATTGTTCGGCATCTGGTAGTTGTAACCGGCGTAGACACCTCCAAGGAACCCGTCAGGATCTGTCTCAATGAAGCCCGGGCCGCTGGCCTGCCGTATATTCCCCTCACCCCGAGCGTAGCCTGCCTGAAGACCGATATACCCACCTGTCCAGCTAAAAACCGGGGCGACTTCTTCGACCATGGCATCGGCAGCGAACGCCGACGAAGCCAGCAGAGACAACGACAAACCAAGAAGCAGCTTCTTCATAGGTGATCCCCTGTAACCCACCCTCTCGTAGCAGAGCGCGCCGATATGTGCCGTTGTATTTCCGCCACATTAGACCCTGATTCAAAACTGCGGTCAGCGCGCTTGACGAGATTGTATTGGCGAGAATCTTGCGTGCCGACCTTGCCTATGAGCGAGCAGCAAATGCTGGTCTTGCTCGAACAGCTTGCTCACGCCCGAATGCTCGTTAGAGACGGCCACGATCCGCAGCCCTCTGCACGCCGCCCTTGCGTATCAAACCGTACGTTGAATCCTTCTTGGGTCACGCGCGAAAAGAGAGTAAATAAATCCCTTCGCAGGAAGGGAGGCCGCGATGGTTGAAACGCATATAGAAATCGCACGCGCGGCTATAGAAACCAGCTTTCGGTTGCGGCACCATTCCCTGGCCGGAACCGCCTTCATTTCGCCGCGGTATGGACCACTCCCGACGCGCAATCGAGGCCTCGCGCGAACTGCTCAAGGGCCTTCGCCAACGTCACCGCGATGACCTGGCCCGAGGTTGGGAAGATCCGGATCCAGATCCTGTTGCCGTCTCGGCCTTCGATGCCGACATTCTCCGCTCTGCATTTCGAAACCTGGTAAGGGAAACAAGCGTTCCCGCGTGTGAATGGCGCCACCTGGCTGAAAGCTTGGTCCGCGAATATGTCGGGTGCGAGCAGGTTGACGCAGGCTTGTTGGACTGGATTACCCACAAGTAGTCACCGCTTGGATAAATCGCGTACCGACGCAAAACAGCCCGTTCCGCCCACATTGCCGGTGACACGAAACGGGCTGCGGAAGCCGGCATGCGGTGCTTCCTGCAATCCAACTTTGGACGCGCACGGATGTTCCGTTAGCTTCTGCTGAAAAGCGGGTACATCCTGCTGCTGTGGCCATTCGACAGTCGCAGGTAGAGTAGACCCGCCGCTCCATTTGCGAAGCGACGGGCTCTCGCCCACCCCATACCCGTCAAAGCAATTTAGATGCCAAATTGTTTGACCCGTTATGGAGCACAGCCTTCGCCTTGCCAGTCGGTCCTGCCAGTCGCCTTCTCGTCGCTCTACCTCGACATCGATAACCATGCACATCATGCCGGCGTTGGCCGCGATCACGAAATTGTCGGATTCGTACGAAGCAGAGTTCTGTACGATTCCAACCCTTTAACTTTGTACACCCCTGTTTTGTAATTCGGCGGCTGGGGGGACGCCGTGCATCAGGTCGCATTTCACTGTCAATCGCGCGCCAGAGGGCGTATCTTCTCCAAATCGTCTGCACGTGTTTACGGGCGCAGACGGCAGGGAGATTGGAAAGCTCTTGCCCCAAGCGGGATTGAGCTATGACCAATCCAGAGAACGCTTCCTATAAAAACCAATTGTTGCGTCGGCTTAACCCTGGTGACCTGGGGCTATTGCAGCCACACCTTGAACTGTGTGACCTCGAGCTGAAAATGACCTTGGAGAAAGCCGATTCGGAGATCGAGACGGTTTACTTCCTGGAAGACGGCATTGCCTCTGTGGTCGCGGCGGCTTCAGGTAAGGAGGCCGAGGTAGGTCTTGTCGGCTTTGAGGGAATGACCGGTGCCGCGCTCGTGATGGGCGCTGACTATGCGGCGCATCAATGTTACATTCAGTCGCCCGGCAGCGCTTTCAGGATCGGAGCCGAGCCCTTCAAGGAGGCTCTTGCGAACAGCCCAACGTTGCGCCTGTTCCTGTTGCGCTATGTCCACTACTTCCACATCCAGACCAGCTATACGGCCCTGATCAACGCAAAATCAAACCTTGAAGAGCGGTTGGCGCGCTGGCTTCTAATGTGTGACGATCGGGTCCACGGCGAACGCCTTGCGATCACCCACGAGTTTCTCGCCGTCATGCTTGGAGCAAGACGCCCAGGGGTTACCGTTGGACTGCAAGTGCTGGAAGGGCGCGGTTTCATCTATTCTCGACGAGGCGAAGTGCATATCAGGGACCGCAGCGGCCTTGCGGCTTGCGCAAACGGCACCTACGGCAAACCGGAGGCCGAGTATGCGCGGCTGGTTGGATGAGAGCGCCTTCCCAGCATGCCGGACGTGGACCACTATAATAGGTGGTTCCAGACACTTGTGCCTCGCGCCAGCAAAACAGCCCGTCCCCATATTGCCGATACAGGAAACGGGGTGCGGAAGCCGCGATGCGATGCTCCCGCAATCCAACTTTGGACGCGCATGGATGTTGCGTTAGCTTCCGCTGACATGCTGCAGTCAGCTACCGCGACACCGAAAGTCGTTCATATCCCGTGGGTCAGTACAAGGTAAATAGCGGGCACTAACATCAACCAGCCGCCCATTCCTAGAACCACCAAAATGGCCATGCGCTCCGTTCGCCTGACAAGGTCGGCAATGTTTTCCTCGTCCGGCAACGAGACGGCGTCCGCAAACCCCGCGGCATGGTCGTTGTCATTTCCCGGTTGGTTTGCGCTGCCACTCGCATTCAATCTCTGGACCAATGTCATTGTTACCGTTCACCAAAAAGATCCCAACCGGCCCGTTCTCGGCGCGTGAGCCGGAACGGGCCAAGGCGGAAAACTAGTTAAAATCGAAGGACGACCGAAGGACCACGCCGGCGGTAGCACCGGACGCGACGGCGACCATGCCGCCAGTAACTGCGGCAAACCCGTCTCCAGCCTCGCCGGCGGCGGCGGTGAGGACGGTGGTGCCAGTCCCGATGGTAGACCTGCTGCACTTCTGCCTGTGAATCTTCGTCAAAGGCCTCTGTTTGTGGCGTCTCAAGTTCGTCGAGGATGCCGTGTCCGGCTCCTGGAACACCCGCCATTGCCTCGATTGGGCGGACAGCGCTTGCAAGGGCCGCTGCCCCGGCAACACCAAACATTGCGGTCAAGAAGGATCGCCGATCCATAATAAACCTCCCAAGGTGCATGAGCTAGAAAGCGCTCGCTGCCGAATGAGCAGCCCAGCGCACGGTGAAATACAGGACCCGCCAGCCGCCGAAAGCGGCTCACGGGTCCTATCAGCGCAGGAAGGGACGTAGCCGCGCCGATCCACGTCATGTCAGCCAAGGACTATCCCCATCACCAGGAAAGTGATGGCTGTTGCCAAAATCGGTGCGAGCAACCATCGCGCCTGACCGACACTTTTTTCCACTGTTTCTCTCCGCGTTTGCAGAGACAACAACCTTCAGGCCTAAGCCGTTCCGCCTACTCCCAGCGGGTAAGACCATTGCGTTTCCCAATCAGACTTTGGTCC
>NZ_RZQI01000598.1:0-3778 GCF_003998335.1 Mesorhizobium sp. M7A.F.Ca.CA.002.05.1.1
ACTACGGCCTCGTCGGCGATCTCTTCGTCATTCTGCCGGAGCTGCAAAACCGCCTATGACGGGCATCATCTCGATTAACATTCTCAAACTTTGCCGGTGACCATTGCCTCCGGATGTTTGTCGCCATGACTAAGTGGCTGTTTGCAGGCAATGGCCCCGCAGCGCCATTTAGAAACCGACCGGCGATTTGCCTCGTTTTCCCAGCCTTGCGGCACATCCTGGAAGTGGACTGAGCAGATCAAGACCGCAGACGCCGTTCCGGATGGCCTGAGTACGTTCCCAGTTCAACGTAGGTGAAGCAGAACGGCCGGGGTGAGAAGATTGTGGCGCTCGCCCGCAGAGCTGCCCGTCGCGCCTTTTTCTTTTCCACGCCACAGGTGTGGCTAGGACAAGGCTCGGCGATGTCCTGACACTCCATTTCCACCTACACCGGACCGAGAATCTCGAAACCAGATGGCGTTAATATATAGACTGAATTTGACGTAGGCACCTCTCGGTGAATGAATTACCCACTGAAAGCAATGGCAAAAATAGCAATGCTCGACGCTGAAACTTTCAGGCCGAAGGGGAGCTGTCCGAGTGAGCCCGCTATCTTCATAAACGTCGCGTGCTTGGTTTCTGGCTCGTCGATGCGCCCGCCAACGCGCGCGCCAACATAGAAAACACCGGGGCCGCCGCCAGCTCGCTTTGAGCTCCGCCTTGCCGCGTGGCCGACCACTGACCTGCAAGATGTTGAGAAAAGCCTTTAACTAGGAGCTTAAATTTCCATGAAGAATGCATCAACCCTAAACGAAGTTGCCGACTCATCTGGAGCGAAATCACTGCCGGCTAAAGCCCGAGCGGTCATAATCGGGGGCGGTATTTCCGGGTGCTCGGTTGCATATCACCTCACAAAGCTCGGATGGACCGACGTAATTCTGCTCGAGCGTAAGCAACTGACCTGCGGAACAACTTGGCACGCTGCCGGATTGCTGAGCGAATTGCGCGGCTCTGCCGATATGACAAATATGGCAAAGTACACGATGGAACTTTACTCCAGCTTGGAAGCAGAGACGGGGGTTTCAACTGGATTGCGCCGTGTCGGCTCGTTGGCTCTCGCGCTTACCGATGAGCGGAAGCACGAGCTATTGCGGCAGTTCTCGGTCGCGAACGCCTTCGGGGTAGAGGTGCGAAAAATCTCCTCCAGCGAACTTGAGGAAATGTACCCTCATGTCAATGTGTCGGACGTCTCTGCTGCGCTTCATTTCCCTAATGATGGGCAATGTGATCCAGGAAATGTCGCGATGGCGCTTGCCAGGGGCGCACGGCAACGCGGTGCTGCCATCTATGAAGGAGTGAAGGTAACCGGCGTTCGGTCGAAAAACGGCCGGGTGTCAAGCGTGACGTGGGAGAAGAATGGCGAGCGTGGAGAGATTGAAACAGAGCACGTGGTAAACTGTGCAGGAATGTGGGCTCGGGAATTTGGCTCTAGAAGCGACGTGGCGATTCCCTTGCATGCTTGTGAACATTTCTATTTGATCACGGAGGCAATAGAAGGGCTTACACGACTGCCGATCATTCGGGTTCCGGACGAACATACGTACTACAAAGAAGATGCAGGGAAGATCCTCTTTGGGGCGGTAGAACCGAAGGCTAAGCCATGGGGTATGGACGGCATTCCCGAAAGCTTTTGCTTTGACCAGTTGCCAGAGGATTTTGCGCATTTCGAACCCATTATGGAGAAGGCCCTAAAGCGCATGCCGATGTTGGGCAAGGTTGGTATTCGCACCTTCTTCAATGGACCTGAGAGCTTCACGCCTGACGATCGCTTCCACCTAGGAGAAGCTCCTAACCTGAGGGGCTATTGGGTAGCATGTGGCTACAACACGGGAGGGATAGCCGGCTCAGGACCAGCGGGCTTTATTCTGTCGCAGTGGATGAATGACGGCGAACCGCCTCTCGACGTTTCAGGAGTTGACATCCGTCGGATGCAGCCGTTTCAGAAGAATCGTTCCTACCTGAAGGAGCGGGTTACGGAGATCGTGGGGCTTACCTATGCCGACCACTTTCCCGCCCGTCAAATGACAACATCGCGCGGAATTCGACGGTCACCAATTCATGAACACCTTAGAGCGCGCCGAGCCGTGTTCGGCGAAGCCGCAGGCTGGGAACGACCCAACTGGTTTGCCCGAGAGGGCCAGGAGCGCGAATATCGGTACTCTTGGGGCCGCCAGAACTGGTTCGAAAACCAGCGCGAAGAGCATGTGGCGGTGCGTGAACGGGTCGGTATTTTCGATTTGAGTCCATTCGGGAAAATCCGAGTGGAGGGACGAGACGCATGCAGGTTTCTCCAACGGCTCTGCTCCAACGACGTCGAGGTGCCGGTCGGCCGGATCGTCTATACACAAATGCTAAACGAGCGGGGCGGGATAGAGAGCGATCTCACGGTGAGTCGTCTCGGCGAGACTGCTTTCCTGCTCGTGGTGTCGGCCTTCGATCTGCAACGCGATCTGTGCTGGTTGAGGCGGCATGTAGGCGACGAGTTCGTCGTTATCACCGATATATCCGCCTCGGAAAGCGTTCTCGCGGTCATGGGGCCGAATTCGCGCGAACTGCTCGGCAGAGTTAGCCCGAATGATTTCTCCAATGGCAACAATCCCTTCAGCACCTTCCAGGAAATTGAAATCGGAATGGGTTTGGCGCGAGCGCATAGAGTGACCTATGTCGGCGAACTGGGCTGGGAGATTTACGTCCCGACTGATCAAGCCGCGCATGTCTTCGAAGTAATTGAGGCGGCGGGCGCAGATGTTGGCCTCAAGCTGTGTGGACTGCATGCCATTGGCTCATGCCGCATCGAGAAGGCATATCGGCATCTTGGCGATGATATTGGCAGCGCGGATCATGTGCTCGAAGCGGGGTTGGGCTTCGCCGTCAAGACGGCAAAGCCAGGATTTATTGGGAGAGATGCGGTGCTGAGAAAACGTGAAGCGGGGCTCGACCGTCGGCTGGTTCAGTTCCGGCTGAAAAACCCCAGTCCACTACTTCACCACAACGAGGTCATCTTCCGTGACGGTCGGATTGCGGGAACCATCACCTCCGGAAGCTACGGTCATACGCTTGGAGGAGCCATCGGCCTTGGCTATGTACCTTGCAAAAGTGAGAGCGAGGCAGCTCTCCTTTCCTCTTCTTACGAGATTGAGATAGCTGGCGAGCGCTTTGCCGCCGAAGTCTCGCTTAAACCAATGTATGACCCGAAGAGCGAGCGGGTGCGGGCTTGACTTTGGATCCAAGCGGACCAGGTCAGCCCAAGCAATCGGAGTTCGCACGCGGCGTCGGACATAGTCTTCGTTGACGTGCTCCCCGATCTGTCCGTTAGCTCTGTTCACTTTGTAGCCTGTGCGAATCTGGTGCAATTCACTTAGGGCGAGTCTGTCGAAGCGGGACGCATGCGAGGGTTGATCGCAAGACCGTGGTGCACGAGAAGCTCAAGAACGGCGCTCGACTCGTAAGTGCAACGCCCTGGCGATCGGCTCGAGGTCTCGGCGTTGCGCGAGAGGCTTGGAAAAGCTTCTAACCCTCAGGTCGAGGAGGACCACCGGACTCGGGACAGTCGCCGTGAACTATCCGCAAGCCATTGATCTGGCCTGTTGATTGAGGCGGATAGCGTCTTTTGAATTGCAGGATTAGCGGTTTATTGGGGCTGTTTTCCTGCAATTCGGTTTTGCGATTCCCTTGTGGCGCGGAGCGTGATTCACTCGGTTCGGCGGCGGCGAATCGAGGGGACAGCGAATGTCCAGGC
>NZ_RZQI01000599.1:0-3769 GCF_003998335.1 Mesorhizobium sp. M7A.F.Ca.CA.002.05.1.1
ACATAGACGGTGTCGCCGGTGCGGTGCGAGCGCATCACCAGATCGCGCAGATCGCCATGCTGCTCGTGCTCGGCAAGGCCCTGCTCGGCCAGCCAGAAATCGTCGAACACTTTCGACAGGTATTTGTTGCCGCTGTCGCAGACGAAGGTGACAACGCGTTTGGGCACCGTCTGCTCGCGGCAATAGCGCAGCGCGGCGGACAAAAGCGTGCCCGAGGATGAGCCGGCGAGGATACCTTCCTTCGACAAGAGGTCGCGCACCGCCAGCATGCTCTGCTTGTCGGGGATCGAATAGGCCTTCTTGACCAGCGACAGATCGGCGTTGGGCGGCACGAAATCCTCGCCGATGCCTTCGACGGTCCAGCTGCCGGCCTCTTCCATCTTGCCGGTCTTGATCAGCGGCGCCAGCACCGAGCCGACCGGATCGGCCAGCACCATTTCGGTCTTCGGCGACACTTTGGCGAAGTAGCGGCCAAGCCCGGTCAGCGTACCGCCGGAGCCGACGCCGACGACCACCGCATCGACGTCACCGTCGAGCTGCGAAAAGATCTCCGGACCGGTGGTGGTCTCATGCGCCAGCGGATTGGCCGGGTTGGCGAACTGGTTGGCATAGAAGGCGCCGGGCGTTTCCGCCGCGATCTTCTCGGCCATGTCCTGGTAATATTCGGCATGGCCCTTGCCGACATCGGAGCGCGTCATGCGCACCTCGGCGCCGAGCGCGCGCAGATGCTGGATCTTTTCGCGCGACATCTTGTCTGGCACGACCAGCACGATGCGGTAGCCCTTGGGGATGCCGACCTGGGCAAGGCCGAGGCCGGTATTGCCGGCGGTCGCCTCGACGATGGTGCCGCCGCGCCGAAGCTTGCCCTGCTTTTCAGCCGCGGCGATCATCGACAGCGCGATACGGTCCTTGATCGAGCCGCCCGGGTTCTGGCTTTCAAGCTTGATGAACAGCCGGCATTTGCCGGTGTCGAATTTGGTCAGTTCGACAACCGGCGTCTGGCCGATCAGGTCGAGGACGGATTTGTAGGGCGGACGCAGGCGGGACAATTCGTCGGCTGCGGCGATCTCGTGCTCGCTCATATCGATGCTCCATGACCAAGCGACCGCCTCTGGGCAGGGCGGCAGCGTATCCTCTTTTCCAGCCCTTTGCAGTCGGAAAGAAGATAGATCGTGCCAATCAACCGGCCAGATGCGGAATGAAATTCCGGGTTTGGGTTGGCAAGTGTCGCTTCGAAGTCCGGCGAACCCTCCGCGCGTTCGTCATCCTAGGGTCTCCGCGACGTCGCTTCGCTCCTGCTCCGCCCTAGGATGACGACGGCGTTGGGGTTTGCGCGGAGCTCTCATCCCAGCAGCTGCTTGCTCAGCCTCGCACACTGCACGCGGATATCGGGAATGGCGTCGATCTCGAAGAAGGTGCCGCGCGTCAGCGGGCCGACGGCGAGGATCTTGGCCGAGATGGTTCCGTCGCCGGCGATGATCTCGCATTTGGCCGATACATCGAGGCCGATGCGCAGCGGATCCGGCCGTGCCAGACCGCGGTCGACCAGCGAGCGCACGACGCTGTTCGATGAGGTCGAGATGTCCCTCACGATACCAGAGCAATCGTAGATGCGGGCGACCTCGAAGGTCTCGAGACGCTGCGTGTGGCGTGACTGGACCTGGACGGTGAATTCGCCGTTGCGCGCGATGTCGACGACGCGGCCGGCGACCAGGCGAATGCGGCCGGATTGCACGGCTTCGGTGACACGGGTGTAGACCTCGGGCGCCATGCGATGGCGGTGGATGTCCCACCAGGCCTTGGTGTGCTCGACGAAGCGGCGCTTGGCGGAAGCCGGCCAGTTCTGCCAGATCTTCTGGTTGAACGGCCGCAGGCCGTCGACGACGTCGCGCCAGTCGATGCCGGCCTTCTGGTTTTCCTTGATCAGGTCGCGGAACCAGCCGACGAAATAGGAGAGCTGGGTGCCGAGCGGAATGTCGGCGACGTCGAGCTTGATCGGATTGCCCTTGCGATGCGGCGAGGGCAACAGGCCGCGCCGCGACACAGCTATGATGTCGCCGCGATGGCCGCGCTGTTCCAGCGCCAGGAAGGCATCGACCATGCTCAGGCCGGTGCCCAGCACCATGACGCCGGCGTCGGTCGGAAGTGCTGTATCGGCTTCCGATCCCATCCTGATGGCATGGCCTTGCGCCGGCTCCTCGTCGTGGCCGGTGGCCAGCACGGCGAGATGCGCAACGACGCTGGTGCCGTTGGCCAGCGCCACTTCGACACCGGATGCGGTGGGCGTGATCGAGAGGCTTTCCTCGCGGATCAACCGAAGCCGCCCGGTCTGCTTTTCGCGCGCCTGCAGCTCGTCGAGCAACTCGCCGAGGTAACGGGCATAGATGCTGCGCGGCGCATAGAAGGGCGCCTGCTCGGCCGTTGCCAGGCCGCGCTCCTGCAGCCAGCGCCAGAAATTGCCGGGATCGTCGGCATAGGCGCTCATGCCGGCGGCGCTGACATTCAAGACATGCGCCGACAGCAGTGTCGAATAGGCGATGCCCTGGCCGAAATGCGGGCGCCTTTCGATCAGCGTGACACGCAGGTCGGGATTGGGCGACTTCAGGAGATGCGCGGCCAGCACGACGCCGCTGGCGCCGCCGCCGACAATGATGATGGAGTTGGCGCGCCCGGTCATAGGCGTGCCTTCGCTCTGCGCAACGCCAGTGTCAGGCCTGGACCTTCACCGCGACCGGCAGATCGCCGATGTCCCTCGCGACCGACAGGTCGTCGAGAGAGATATCGCGCATTTCGGCGAGGCTGCGCTGATCGAGCACCTCGGCGATCGCCTGCCGGACCTCGAGCATCAGATGTCGGACTTGGCATGTCGCCTCGTTGCAATCTTCACAGCGCTGGTACTGGGTGCGGCTGGCGCAGGGGATCGGCGCCAGCGGGCCGTCGAGGACGCGCACCACATGGCCGACCTTGATCTCATCGGCGGGGCGCGCCAGGCGATAGCCGCCATCCTTGCCCTTGCGGCTCTGGACGAAGCCGGCATTGCGCAACTCGCCCAGGATGGCGTCGAGAAATTTCTTCGGGATGTTGTTGCCGGTGGCGACGTCGTTGACGAAGGCGAGCTGTCCGGCCGGCAAGCGCGCGAGGTGGACAAGCGCCTTGAGGCCGTACTTACCTTTTTTGGTGAGCATGAGATCAAAATTTCTCTGGCATGCGACGGCATGGAACCATCGGTTGCAAAACGCCTGGCGGGCGTTGCCGCCGCGTCCAAGCCCGCATGACACATAAATTCTAGTGACATGATGTACAAGCCGAGAACTGCTGATTTTGCTTCGTTTTCAAGCCGCTGCAGCGATTTTGACCGGCCTTTGTGCCCTAGAGAGCACAAAAATACGCTTTGACGGCAGCGAGATGGCAAATGGTCCTCCAACTGGCGTCGACTCACGCAACGGCAAAAGCCGATCCGGGTCGCGAGCGATCATGGTGATGGAGTGGCCGCTCATCGTCGCCTCCAGTTCCCTCATGTCGATAAGATTACTATACTTACCTCCGATCACGCGGAACATGTTTCCAAATCGTTGGCTATTTGAGGCATGAATTTGCCTGGCAGAGGTTAGAAGCAGGAAATCTAGTTCGCGGTGGGGGGGTAGGCGCAGCCATCGCAGCAGCTCAGGAGGTTAAAGGCCGGTGGGCCAGCGCCCCCCTCTGGCCTGCCGGCCATCTCCCCCTCAAGTGGGGAGATTGGACGTCACGACCGCTTTCGCCCCATCTCTAC
>NZ_RZQI01000600.1:0-3766 GCF_003998335.1 Mesorhizobium sp. M7A.F.Ca.CA.002.05.1.1
GAGCAGCCCATGGACATCCAGCCCGCCCCCTTCATTCCCCCGGCGCCGAAGCCGCGCACCACGCCGCCCTCGACGCTGGAGATGATCCGCATCGTCTACCGCAACCCGCTCGAATTGTGGGGTGAGCACACCTACAACGAGCCGTGGATCTCGGCCAGTGGTGTTGGTGGACATCTGATCGTCGCCAATGATCCCGGCCTGATCCGCCATGTGCTGGTCGACAATGCCAGGAACTACAAGATGGCGACGGTGCGTCAGAAGATCCTGCGGCCGATCCTGCGCGATGGCCTGCTGACCGCCGAGGGCGAGGTCTGGAAGCGGTCGCGCAAGGCGATGGCGCCGGTGTTCACGCCGCGCCACATCTTCGGCTTCGCCCAGCCGATGCTGAGACGCACGCTGGACTTCGTCGCCCGCTACGAAGACGGCGGCACGTCCGACATCGCCCATGACATGACGCTGCTCACCTACGACATCCTGGCCGAGACGCTGTTTTCCGGCGAGATATCGGGCGAGCCTGGCAGTTTCGCCAACGAGATCGACCGCCTGTTCGAGACCATGGGTCGCGTCGATCCGCTCGATCTGTTGCGCGCGCCCGACTGGCTGCCGAGGCTGACCCGTATCCGCGGCCGCAAGACCATGGCCTATTTCCGCAAGATCGTCACCGACACTGTCAAGATGCGCGAAGCGAAATTCAAGCGCGACCCCGATGCCGTGCCGCAGGATTTCCTGACGCTGCTGCTCAAGGCCGAGGGACCCGATGGACTGACGCGGGCCGAGGTAGAGGACAACATCATCACCTTCATCGGCGCCGGCCATGAGACGACCGCGCGGGCTCTGGGCTGGACACTGTATTGCCTGGCTGAATCGCCGTGGGAGCGCGACCGGGTCGAGCAGGAGATCGACCAGGTGTTGGCGCGCGAGCCCGATCCGACGAAATGGCTCGATGCCATGCCGTTCACGCGTGCGGCTTTCGACGAAGCGCTCAGGCTGTATCCGCCGGCGCCGTCGATCAACCGCGAGCCGATCGAACCGGAAATGTGGAAGGATCTTCATATCCCCAAGCACGCCGCGGTGCTGGTGATGCCCTGGGTCGTGCATCGCCACAGGAAACTGTGGGACCGGCCGGATGCCTTCCTGCCGGAGCGCTTCCATCCGGGAAATCGCGAAAAGATCGACCGCTTCCAGTATCTGCCGTTTGGCGCGGGTCCGCGCGTCTGCATCGGCGCCAGCTTCGCCATGCAGGAGGCGATCATCGCGCTGGCGATCATGCTGTCGCGCTTCCGCTTCGACACGACAGCCGAAACCAAACCCTGGCCTGTACAGAAACTGACCACGCAGCCGCAAGGCGGTCTGCCGATGCGGGTCACGCCGCGACAGGCATGAGACACAGCTTCAGACGGTTGTGATAAATTAAGCAGCAGGCTTGCGTTGCTGGAACTGGCCGGCGGCGCGGTAGCGCCAGAGATAGCTGGGCAGGATCGTCGCGATCGATTGCGGCTGGATGCCGAGCCCTGCAAGCGTCCTGTTGGTCTTGTTGGCGGCGTCCGAAACGATGTTGTGCTCGCGCAACTGCGTCACCTGGTCCTTGGTCAGCAGCGGATTGGGCAACAGACCGAGGATCGAGGCCTGGATGTTGGCCACCCACCACGGCACCGGCACCAGCAGCCGCTTGCGCTCGATCACGTCGAGCAGCTCTTCCATGCACTGCTTGAAGGTGAGCACCTTCGGTCCACCAAGTTCATAGATCTGGCCGCCATCCACCTTGCCGTCGACCGAGCGCGCCACCGCTTCGGCCACGTCGCCGACATAGACCGGCTGGAACTTGGTCTGGCCGCCGCCGATCAGCGGCAGCACCGGCGAATAGCGCGCCATGTTGGCGAAGCGGTTGAAGAAGCCGTCTTCGGGTCCGAAATTGATCGACGGCCGGAAGATCACGGCGTCCTTGATCGTCTCCAGCACAGCCTTTTCGCCAAGCGCCTTGGTGCGCGCGTAGTCTGATTCGGAGTCCAGATCGGCGCCAAGCGCAGAAATGTGGGTCAGGCCGGCGCCGACCGAGCGTGCGGCCTCGGCCACTGCGCGGGCGCCGAACTCGTGCACGGCGGAGAATTTCTGCCGGCCGCTCTCATGCAGGATGGCGACCAGATTGACGACGTGGTCGGCGCCCTGCACGGCGCGGTCTACCGACCAGCGCACGCGCACATTGGCCTGCACCGGCTGGATCTGGCCGACATTGCCAAGCGGCTGCAAATGGCCGGCAAGATCGGGCCGCCGGCAGGCGACCCGGATGCGATAGCCGCGCTTGGCCAACGCGCGCACGACATGGCGGCCGACAAAGCCTGACCCGCCAAAGACGACGACGAGCTTTGGGGTCTGCAGGATTTCGGTCATGGCTGGCTCCGGCGCTCGCAAGCTTGGCTGAAGCCGTTTCATAATCCGTTTCGTGCCAAAGGCAAAGGGCGACGCGTCGTCGCTATCAGCCTGTCAGAACGCTTTGCCCATACGGGCGTCGACCGAATGGCGGTTGCCGCCGCGAATGACGAAGAAGAGCAGGATCGCCGCCCAAAGCAGCGACTTTTCCGCGCCCGAATAGCCTTGGTCCATCGTGACCCAGTGGAACCAGACCGTGACCAGCAGCACGAACAGGCCGGCAAAGGCGGCCGGCCGCGTCAAAAACCCGATGGCAATGAAGATGCCGCCGAAGAATTCAGTGCAGGCCAGAAGCAACGACCACAACGCGCCCGGATAGAAACCGAGACCCTCGACCATCTCGGCAGCGCCGAAAGGATTGGTGATCTTCTGCGAACCATGGATGGCGAAAAACCCGCCGGCGACGACGCGAAGAACGGTTTCGGCACCATCGTGCAGAGCCGCGTAAAACCTGCCAAGGACCGGGATGACAAGGGCGTTGCGGGGGTTGTCCGTGCTTGCCGACATTATAGCTCCTCTGTTTTGCTCAATCAGCGCAAACGGCCGGTCGGGTCGGCCGAAGTCAAATAAACAAAAGTTGACCAAAACAAGAATGTTTTATTCATTGTGCGTCAAAACGCAGAAAACCCCGCCGAAGCGGGGTTTTCCGGGTGACATCCATGCGAAGTCAGGGGCCGACGGAGCGGCCTGACCTGAGACGGTATCAGGAGGGCGTGAAGCAAGTACGCCCACCCCAGCCCTGAACATCCGACATGGTGCCACCAACCTTCTTGCAGGCGGCGACGAAATCGGCGCTGCAATTGGCGAATTTTGCATGGCCGTTCTTGCAGTAATGGTCTTCGGTGGCGCCGCCGCTCGGGGCGGCGATGACACCCGGGCTGGTCGGCTTGGCCGGCGCGGCCTTCAGGGTGGCTGCCTGTGTGGCACCCATGAACGAGCCGAGCAGAAGGACGGCGGTCAGCATGGTGATCTTGGTGTTGGTCATGACAATTTCCTTTGATTTGGGTTGAGGTTTCCGAGGCGCGAAGGACCGGCCTTCGCGTGATGCAGGCTTTCGATTTCGGTTTGCTGCTTCCCCCGGTGTGGATCGGGCAAGCTCGCCTTGCCCTGGACAAAGCTGGGTCGCAGCAAGGCGCGGAAAGGTTCAGCAGCGCGCAAAGAAAATCGCACCGCGCCGCGCCTGCGGCGGGCAGATTTCAGATAACTATTTGATATAAAAAACTATTCAGGAAGAATAGCGTGCGGCGAATTCGGAAATGCGCTGCACCACCGCCTTGGATGCCGTGATGCCCCGCGCTTGCGCCTTCTCGGCGGCCTCTGCGCGGGCACGACCGGGCAC
>NZ_RZQI01000059.1:0-13061 GCF_003998335.1 Mesorhizobium sp. M7A.F.Ca.CA.002.05.1.1
GTGTCGTCGTAGAGCACGTCCTTGCCGGCGGCGACGAAAGCGGCATGCAGCTCGTCGCAGACGCGGTCGCACTCGGCGTCGCCCGCTTTCATGTTGATCAGCCCGATGTCGAACGGAGCCACCGCCTCCGGCCAGATGATGCCGTTGTCGTCATGGCTGGCTTCGATGATCGCCGCGACCAGCCGCGACGGACCGATGCCGTAGGAGCCGCCGGAGACGAAATGATCCTTGCCGTCGGGCCCGGTCACCTTGGCGCCCATCGGCTTGGAGTATTTGTCGCCGAAATGGAAGATGTGGCCGACCTCGATGCCGCGCGCCGAAACCTTGTCGCTCTCGCCGATCTTCTCCCACGCCGCCTCGTCGTGCATCTCGTCGGTGGCCGCGTAGGGTGTCGTCCAGGTCTTGACGATATCGCCGATCTCGGCGGCATTGGCGAAGTCGGTCTTCTCTCCGGGCACATCGAGCGAAAGATAGTCGCGGTGGCAATAGACCTGGCTCTCGCCGGTGTCGGCCAGGATGATGAATTCATGGCTGAGATCGCCGCCGATCGGCCCGGTGTCGGCCCGCATCGGTATCGCCTGCAGCCCCATGCGCGTAAAAGTCCGGAGATAGGACACGAACATCCTGTTGTAGGCCGCCCTGGCGCCCTCGAAGTCGAGGTCGAAGGAATAGGCGTCCTTCATCAGGAACTCGCGCGAACGCATGACGCCGAAGCGCGGCCGCACTTCGTCGCGGAACTTCCACTGGATGTGGTAGAGATTGAGCGGCAGGTCCTTGTAGGATTTCACATAGGCGCGGACGATCTCGGTGACCACTTCCTCATTGGTCGGGCCGTAGAGCATGTCGCGGTCCTGCCGGTCCTTGATGCGCAGCATCTCCTTGCCGTAGTCGTCATAGCGGCCGCTTTCGCGCCACAGATCGGCCGACTGGATGGTCGGCATCAGGATTTCCAGCGCCCCGGCGCGGTTCTGCTCCTCGCGAATGATGCGGCAGACCTTGTCCAGCACCCGCTTGCCGAGCGGCAGCCACGAGAAACTGCCCTGTCCCTGCTGGCGGATCATGCCGGCACGCAGCATCAGCCGGTGCGAGACGATCTCGGCCTCGCGCGGGTTTTCTTTGAGGATCGGCAGGAAATAGCGCGACAAACGCATGGACAGGTCCGTGAGTGAGGAGGGCCGCGCCAGAATCGGCGCGACTTTGGCTTGCTTGACCCGGCTTCATAGCCATTTCAAGGCGGAATGGGAACCCGGACGCTTCGGCCCGAAAAGCGGCAATCGATTTCAGAAAGCACGGGATAGCCGGGATCAGAAGCGTCGCACCGTCCTTCGCCCGCCCAGAAGACCCACGGCGCTGCAAGGCCTCCCGGTCACCGCGCGCGTCTTGATGATCGTTCGCCAAGCAACGCCTGCCACACTATTGTGCAGTGCAGCACGAGAATGCCCGTTTCAAGGCAAAATTCTTCGTGACATTTTCATTCGCCTTAGGCTAATGTACCTCGATAACCGAGAGGGTAGAAAAAAATCTGCTCTCCTACGCGGTCAAAGTCTTGGGAGGATGCGATCTAGGCGCGGTTACTCGCTGCCGCCGGAAACCGGAAACAGATCGGACGCGTTTAAATTGCAAGGCCTCGTGCCTTGCATTTTTTTTGTGCAATCATCTGCTTAGCGCAACGCGTTGCCAAACCACCTTACCCAGCGTCAGCGCTCGTCCGGCCGCAAAACGGCACGGCATCCCTGTCTGGAACCAAGCTGTTCCGAAGGATGAAAACGTCTTTGCCGGACAAATCTTCTTGGGCCGGGGCCGGCTATTTGGCTAAGGTTTGGCTGAATTCCGGCACGATGTGCGGGATGTCGTTGAGGCTGTATCCAAGCCCATGCGTCAGGCCATAGAAAATGCCCATCAGGATCGCGGTGGCGATGGTGGTGCGGATCACGGCGCGCAGCATGTGGGGACCGCGCGGCGCGCTCGGAACCGTGCCCAGCGTCACGTCACGATCATCGTCCTGCGTCCTCACGCTGAACGGCAGCACGGCGAACAGCACCACCCACCAGGTCGCGAAAAACAGGGCGGTGAACGAAACCCAGCTCATGATTGCTCCAGTTCGATCAGCGTTCCGAAGAAATCCTTCGGATGCAGGAACAGCACCGGCTTACCGTGCGCGCCGATCTTCGGATTGCCGTCGCCCAGCACGCGGGCGCCGGCGGCCTTGAGCCGATCGCGCGCGGCCAGTATGTCGTCGACCTCATAGCAAAGGTGGTGCATGCCGCCGGAAGGATTCTTCTCCAGGAAGGCGGCGATCGGCGATCCCTCGCCCAAAGGCTCCAGAAGTTCGACCTTGGTGTTGCCGACATTGACGAACACCACCGTCACCCCATGCTCCGGCAGCGCCTGCGGCGCCGTCACTTCCGCGCCCAGCGTGTTGCGATAGGCAGCGACGGCAGCCGTAAGGTCCGGCACGGCAAGCGCGACATGGTTCAGACGTCCGAGCATTGGCACTCCCAAGTAGGGGAGTAGGGGAAAAGACAGATATGTCAGCTGTTTGCTCTTCCTACTCCCCTACTCCCGTACTCCCCTACTCCCTTTCGTCATCTTGTGACGAATACAGTCACGAGCGGCTTCTTGCCCCAGGCTTCGTTGGCGGCGCCGCGCACGGCGCGCCGCACTGCTTCCTGAACCAGGTCGAGATCTTTTCGGCGCTGACGGGGGATGGAGTCCACCGCGCCGATTGCCGCATCGATCATCAGATCTTCCAGCGACTCGCCACGGCCATCGGCCTCGGCGACGCCGATGGCGACCAGGTCGGGGTCGCCGGCAAGCTCATATTTGTCGTCCAGGACGACATTGACCGCCACATGGCCGGCAAAGGACAGCTTGCGCCGGTCGCGGATGCCCATCGCCTGATCGGTGCCGATCAGTCTGCCATCCTTGTAGATACGGCCGAACGGCACCTGATCCATGATGGTGGCTGGGCCGGGAGCAAGCCTGAGCATGTCGCCGTCGCGCACCTGCGCCACCTGGCCGATGCCCGATGTCGACATCAGCGAGCCCTGCGCCACCAGATGTGCCGCCTCGCCATGCACGGGAACGCCGATCTGCGGGCGCACCCATTCATACATCTTGCGCAATTCGCTGCGCCGCGGATGGCCGGAGACATGCACCAGTGCATCGCCGTCCTCGATGATCTTGACGCCGAGGTCGATGAGGCGGTTCTTGATCTCGAGGATCGCCTTCTCGTTGCCGGGAATGGTACGCGAGGAAAACACCACCGTGTCGCCTGCCGTCAGTGACACCGACTTCATCTCTTCGCGCGACAGCTTGGCCAGTGCGGCCAGTGGCTCGCCCTGGCTGCCGGTGCAGATGATGACCAGGTTCTCGCGCGGGATGAAACCAAAATCCTCCTCGGCGATGAACTCCGGCAGACCGTCCATGTAGCCGAGTTCGCCGGCCACATCGATGACCCGCTTCAGCGAACGGCCAAGCACCAGGCACTGGCGTCCGGCATCGCGCGCCGCTTTGGCGATCGAGACGATGCGTCCGACATTGGAGGAGAATGTGGTGACGGCGACACGGCCCTTGGCAGCCTGGATGACGCCCTTGAGGCCCTCGCCCACAGCCACTTCCGAAGGCGACTCACCTTCGCGCAGCGCATTGGTCGAATCGCAGATCAGCGCCAAAACGCCCTTGTCGCCATAGGCGCGGAAACGCGCCTCGTCGGTCTTCGGCCCGATCGTCGGCTCCGGATCGATCTTCCAGTCACCGGTATGGATGACGGTGCCTGCCGGCGAGGTGATCGCCAGCGACATCGGCTCGGGAATCGAGTGCGCGACCGGAATGGCTTCGATCTCGAACGGGCCGACGGTGAATTTCTCGCCCGCCCGGTAGATCGTCACCGGTATTTTCGGCGCGCCCTGCTCGCCTTGCCGCTTGGCCTCCAGCAGGCCGGCGCTGAACGGCGTCATCCAGACCGGCGCCTTCAGCTTCGGCCATGTGTCGAGCAGCGCGCCATAATGGTCTTCATGCGCATGCGTGATGATGATGCCGCGCAGATTGGCGAGGTTCTCCTCGATGAATCGCGTGTCGGGCAGCACAAGGTCGACGCCCGGCAGGCTGGCATCGGGGAAGGTCACCCCGACATCGATGACGATCCATTCGCGCGCATTGGGCGGCCCGTAGCCGTAAAGAGCGAAGTTCATGCCGATCTCACCGACGCCGCCGAGCGGCACGAAGACGAGTTCGGCGGTTTCCGCTTTCGCCATGATTTTTCCCTTCCTGGCCCTCAGGCCAAGCCCAAAAAGCAATTCCGGGAAAAGTTTGTAACGGTTTTCCCACCGGAGTTGCGCAAAAACAAACAGTTAGAACCGTTCATGAACGGCTCTATGCCCTGGCCGAAGCGACCGCGCCGAAATGCACATCGCCGGCGGCGATCGTCCGAACCGAACCTTCATCGTCGCGGATCACGAAACGGCAGTCCTCGTCAATGGTCTCAAACACCCCACGCACCACATTACCGTCAATTCTGACAGCAACTTCGCCGCCGAGCCCCGCAGCACGATCAAGCCAGCGTCGCCTGACGGCGGCAAGTCCGCGCCCCTCGTCCCACAATCGGGCATTCTCGCTCCATGCATCCGACAGCGCCAGGAACAGTGTTTCCGCATCGCATGCCGCGCCCAGCGCGCTGAGTGATGTTGCGGGATAGGGCAAATCCTCGGGGTATGCCACCACATTGACGCCGATGCCGACCGCCACCGCGAAACGGCCGCCTTCCAGGATTGCCGATTCCAGCAGGATGCCGGCCAGCTTGGCGCCGGAGGCGAGCACGTCGTTCGGCCATTTCAGTTCGAAACGGTTCTTTCCTTCGCTGCCGCCGTCGAGGCCGATGGCGATCCGGCCCTTCGGCACCACGGCGTCGAGCGCATCGGCCAGCGCCAGTCCGGCGACGTAGCCCAGCGTCGCGGCAAGGCGAAGCTCCGCCTTGGTGATGACGAGCAGCGTCGCCGCGAGGTTGCCTTCGGGGGTCGCCCAGACGCGGCCGCGCCGGCCACGCCCGCTTTCCTGCTTCTTGGAAACGACCCACAATCTGCCGGGGTCGCCTGCCCTTGCGTGGTCCAGTGCCAGCCCATTGGTGGAGCCGACGCTCTCATGCGCCTCGAGCCGGAACCCTTCCGACGCCGAGGTTGGAGCCAGCCGAAATGCCATGCCGACTAGAAAAACGTCTTGGCGGCGGCTTCGGCATAGGTGCCGATCGGCCCGCCGATCAGCACGTAGAACAGCACGAAGGCGCCGGAGACGCCGAGCACGACACGCAATTCCGTCGCCATCGGCACGAAGCCGCCAACCGGTTCGTCGAACCACATGATCTTGATGATGCGCAGGTAGTAATAGGCGCCCACCACCGAGGCCAGCACGCCGATGATCGCCAGCGCATAGAGATTGGCGTTGATGGCGGCGAGGAAGACGTACCATTTCCCCCAGAAGCCGGCGAGCGGCGGAATGCCGGCCAGGGAGAACATCAGGATGGTCAGGATCGTCGCCATGATCGGATTGGTCGACGACAGGCC
Source organism: Mesorhizobium sp. M7A.F.Ca.CA.002.05.1.1 (assembly GCF_003998335.1). Lineage (NCBI taxonomy): Bacteria > Pseudomonadati > Pseudomonadota > Alphaproteobacteria > Hyphomicrobiales > Phyllobacteriaceae > Mesorhizobium > Mesorhizobium sp. M7A.F.Ca.CA.002.05.1.1. The sequence continues at coordinate 5,559 of NZ_RZQI01000059.1, forward strand.
GGCCAGGTCGCTGATCTGCTCGACATTGCCTTCCTTGCGCCGCATGGCGAGGATGAAGGCGAAGGTGCCGAGCGTCATCACCAGATAGATCAGCATGTAGATGGCAACGCCGCGCACGCCGGCCTGGCTGTTGGCGGCAAGGCCGACCAGCGCGTAGCCCATATGGCCGATCGAGGAATAGGCCATAAGCCGCTTGATGTTGGTCTGGCCGATGGCGGCGAAAGCACCAAGCGCCATCGAGGCGATCGAGATGAAGACGATGATCTGCTGCCAGTCTGCGGCGATCGGCTTGAACGCGCCCATGGTGACGCGAACCATCAGCGCCATCGCCGCCATCTTGGGCGCCGCCGCCAAAAAGGCCGTCACCGGCGTCGGCGCGCCCTCATAGACGTCTGGCGTCCACATGTGGAACGGCACCGCCGAGATCTTGAAGGCCAGGCCGGCCAGCACGAAGACGAGGCCGAAAACGAGGCCAAGCTGGCGCTCGCCGCTGCCGAGCGCAGAAGCGATTTCCTGGAAGCCGGTGTTGCCGGTGTAGCCATAGACCAGGCTGATGCCATAGAGCAGCATGCCCGACGACAGCGCGCCGAGGACGAAATATTTGAGGCCAGCCTCAGTCGAACGCAGATTGTCGCGGTTGATCGCGCACAGCACGTAGATCGCCAGCGATTGCAGTTCGAGGCCGAGATAGAGCCCGATCATGCTATTGGCGGAGATCATCAACATCATGCCGAGCGTGCACAGCAGGATCAGCACCGGATATTCGAACTTGTCGAAGCGTTCAGCCTTGGCAAAGCGCATCGACATCACCAGCGTCACCGCCGAGCCGACCAGCGCCAGCACCTTCATGAAGCGGGCGAAGGAATCCTGGATGAAGGCATTGCCGTAAGCGCTGCCCTGCCCGGTCCGGAAGATCAGCCAGGCGCCTGCGATCGCCAGCACGGCCACCGCAAGGCCGGTTACCGTGTTGGCCGTGTTGGCGCGCGAATAGGCTCCGACCATCAGCAGCGCCAGCGCGCCGACGGCAAGGATCAGCTCTGGCGTCGAGAGCGACAGGCTGGAGAGAAGGTCCGGCGTCATGGTTCGCAAAACCTCTGGTCAGTTCGCCGCCGCGGTCTGCGCGGCGCCGATGGATGCAGTGACATTGGTGACGAGCGACTTGACCGATTCGGCCGTCGCGTCGAAGACCGGGGCGGGATAGACGCCGAAGAAGATGACTAGAACGACCAGCGGGTAGATGATCACCTTCTCGCGCAGCGACAGGTCGAGCAGGCCCTTCAGGCTGTCCTTGGTCAGCGCACCGAAGATCACCCGGCGGTAGAGCCAGAGCGCGTAGGCGGCCGACAGGATGACGCCGGTGGCGGCGAAGAACGCCACCCAGGTGTTGACCCGGAACACGCCGAGCATGGTCAGGAACTCGCCGACGAAGCCGCTGGTACCGGGCAGGCCGACATTGGCCATGGTGAAGATCAGGAACACCGTGGCGTATTTCGGCATGTTGTTGACCAGGCCGCCATAGGCCGCGATCTCACGTGTGTGCATGCGGTCGTAGATGACGCCGACGCACAGGAACAGCGCACCGGAGACGAGGCCGTGGCTGAGCATCTGGAAGATCGCGCCCTGCACGCCTTCCTGGTTCATGGCGAAGATGCCCATGGTGACGAAGCCCATATGAGCAACCGACGAATAGGCGATCAGCTTCTTCATGTCTTCCTGCATCAGCGCCACCAGGGAGGTGTAGATGATGGCGACGACCGACAGCGCGAAGACCAGCGGCGCGAACATTTCCGACGCCAGCGGGAACATCGGCAAGGAGAAGCGCAGGAAGCCGTACCCGCCCATCTTCAACAGGATGCCGGCCAGGATGACGGAGCCCGCCGTCGGCGCCTCGACGTGCGCGTCGGGCAGCCAGGTGTGCACCGGCCACATTGGCATCTTCACCGCGAAGGAGGCGAAGAAGGCAAGCCATAGCCAGGTCTGCATGCTGGCCGGGAAGTTGTGGGTCAGCAGCGTCGGGATGTCGGTTGTGCCGGACTGGAAGAGCATCGCCATGATGGCGAGCAGCATCAGCACCGAGCCGGCGAGCGTGTAGAGGAAGAACTTGAACGAGGCGTAGACGCGCCGCTTGCCGCCCCAGACGCCGATAATGATGAACATCGGGATCAGGCCGGCTTCGAAGAAGACGTAGAACAGCACGATGTCCAGCGCGCAGAACACGCCGATCATCAGCGTTTCGAGCAGCAGGAAGGCGATCATGTAGGCCTTCACGCGCTTCTCGATCGATTCCCACGACGCCAGGATGCAGAGCGGCATCAGGAACGTCGTCAAGATGACGAACAGCATCGAGATGCCGTCGACGCCCATATGGTAGGAAATGCCGGAGTCGAGCCAGGCGACCTTCTCGACGAACTGGAAGCCGGACTGCGAATTGTCAAATCCGGTCCAGATGAACAGCGAGATGATGAACGTGAAAGTCGTCGTCAACAGCGCGATGGCGCGGATGTTGCGGCGTGCATTTTCGCTGTCGTCATTGATGAACAGGATAAGCAGCACACCAACCAGCGGCAGGAAGGTGACCAGCGAGAGGATTGGCCAGGCGGTCATCAGAGCATCATCCAGGTGACGAGTGCGGCAACGCCGATCAGCATGGCGAAGGCGTAGTGGTAGAGATAGCCGGTCTGCAGCTTGACGACGCGGTCGGTGACATCGACGACGCGCGCCGCAATGCCATCCGGGCCAAGGCCGTCGATGATGGTGCCGTCGCCGGTCTTCCACAGGAAATGGCCGAGGCGCTTGGCGGGCCGCACGAACAGGAAGTCGTAGAGCTCGTCGAAATACCACTTGTTGAGCAGGAAGGCGTAGAGCCCGCGATGCTGCGCGGCGAGGTTGACCGGCATTTCCGGCGAGCGGATGTAGAATTTCCAGGCCAGCGCGAAGCCGATCAGCATGGCGATGAAGGGCGACAGTTCGACCCACAGCGGCAATTCGTGGATGTCGTGCAGGATGTGATTGTCAGGCAGTGTGAACAGCGATGCCTTCCAGAACTCGGCATAGCCCTCGCCGATGAAGGCACCGTGGAAGATGACGCCGGCAAACAGCGCGCCCGCGGCCAAGATGAACAGCGGCACCAGCATCACCGGCGGCGATTCATGGACATGGTGCATCACCTCATGGCTCGCCCGCGGCTTGCCGTGGAAGGTCATGAAGATCAGCCGCCAGGAGTAGAAGGAGGTGAAGCAGGCGGCGATGACCAAAAGCACGAAGGCCATGCCGGCAACCGAATTGTGGCCGGCAAAGGCGCTCTCGATGATGGCGTCCTTGGAGAAGAAGCCGGCGGTGCCGATGACCGTCACCGGAATGCCGACGCCGGTCAGCGCCAGCGTGCCGATCACCATCATCCAGTAGGTGGTCGGGATCAGTTTCCTGAGGCCGCCCATCTTGCGCATGTCCTGCTCGTCGGACACGGCATGGATGACCGAGCCCGAGCCGAGGAACAGCAGCGCCTTGAAGAAGGCATGCGTGAACAGGTGGAAGATCGCCGCGCCATAGGCGCCGACGCCGAGTGCCACGAACATGTAGCCGAGCTGCGAGCAGGTCGAGTAGGCGATGACGCGCTTGATGTCGTTCTGGACGAGACCGACGGTGGCCGCGAAGAAGGCCGTGAAGGCACCGATGAAGGTCACCACAGTCAGCGCCGAATGCGACAGTTCGAACAGCGGAGACAGCCGTGCCAGCATGAACACGCCGGCCGTCACCATGGTGGCGGCATGGATCAGCGCGGAAACCGGTGTCGGGCCTTCCATGGCATCCGGCAGCCAGGTGTGCAGCGGCACTTGCGCCGACTTGCCCATGGCGCCCATGAACAGGAGCAGGCAAACGATCGTCATGGCCGCCTGCTTGTCCAGCGCATAGCCGAGGAAGGTCAGCACCGCGGCGCCGTGCGGGGCGCCTTCGGCCGGAATGAACGTCGCCGCATTGGCAAAGATGGTGCCGAGATTGACCGAACCGAACAGCACGAACAGGCCGAAAATGCCGAGCGCGAAGCCGAAATCGCCGACGCGGTTGACGACGAAGGCCTTGATTGCCGCGGCATTGGCCGACGGCTTCTTGTACCAGAAGCCGATCAGCAGATAAGAGGCGAGGCCCACCCCTTCCCAGCCGAAGAACATCTGCACCAGATTGTCTGATGTCACCAGCATCAGCATGGCGAAGGTGAACAGCGACAGATAGGCGAAGAAGCGCGGCCGGTTCGGATCGTGGTGCATGTAGCCGATCGAATAGATGTGAACCAGCGCCGACACGGTGTTGACCACCACCAGCATCACCACCGTCAGCGTGTCGATCCTGAGCGCCCAGGCCGCTTCCAGCCCGCCTGACTGGATCCAGCGCATCACCGGCACGGTGAACACCTCGCCATGGCCGAAACCGACGGTGAAGAAAGCGACCCACGACAGCACGGCCGCGATCACCAGGAAACCGGAGGTGATGTATTCGGACGCCTTGGCGCCGAGCGACGTGCCGAACAGGCCGACGATCAGGAAGCCGAGCAGGGGAAGGAAGACGATGGCCTGATACATGGTGGTTCCGTCAACCCTTCATCATGTTCACGTCTTCGACCGCGATCGAGCCGCGGTTGCGGAAGAAGACGACGAGAATGGCAAGTCCGATGGCGGCCTCGGCCGCCGCGACCGTCAGCACGAACAGCGCGAACACCTGGCCGACCAGATCGCCCAGTGCCGCCGAAAAGGCGACGAAATTGATGTTGACCGCCAGCAGGATCAGTTCGACCGACATCAGGATGACGATGACGTTCTTGCGGTTCAGGAAGATGCCGAACACGCCGAGCGTGAACAGAACAGCCGATACGGTCAGATAATGTGCGATGCCGACAACCATCTCAGAGTCCCTCGCCTGTCTTGACCTTGCGGATTTCCATGCCGGTCGCCGGCGTGCGGCCGACCTGGGCCGCGATCGACTGCCGCTTGACGCCTGGCTTATGGCGCAGGGTCAGCACGATGGCGCCGATCATGGCGACCAGCAGCACGAGGCCCGAAATCTGGAAGTAGTAGAGGTAGTCGGTATAGAGGATGTCGCCGAGCGCGGCGGTATTGGTCCGCGTGGCGAGATCCGGAATGGGTTTGGAGACCGTCGAAGCGAGCTGCGGCGCGAAAGTGTAGCCGCCGAGAACGACGATCAGCTCCGCCGCCAGGATCAGCCCGACCAGCGCGCCTATCGGCGCATATTGCAGTGCGCCTTCCTTCATCTCGGCGAAATCGACGTCGAGCATCATGACCACGAACAGGAACAGCACCATCACCGCGCCGACATAGACGACGAGCAGGATCATCGCCAGGAACTCGGCCCCGGTCAGCATGAACAGGCCGGCGGCGTTGAAAAAGGTCAGGATCAGGAACAGCACCGAATGCACGGGGTTGCGCGACGAAATGACCATGAACGCCGAAGCCACCGCGACAAAGGCGAAGAGGTAGAAAAAGGCCGCCTCTAGTCCACTCAACATTGGGGATCCCCCGGGTTCCTGTACGAACAGGACGCTCGTCCTGTTTGTTGTCTCTGGCCTGGTTCCGCCTCCGGTTCCAAAGCCGCGTTGTCCTAGCCCATGTTCCGATCGGGTTGAAAGGCCCGATCGAAAGAAACATGGGCCACTCTGTATTCCGGAGCATGATCTGGTCCGAAAAGTCCGCAACTTTTCGGGATCATCCTCTGGACGAGGCCCCTGCCCCGCCCATGCGTCAAATATCAGCGGTAGGGCGAGTCCAGCGAGATGTTGCGCGCCAGTTCGCGCTCCCACCGGTCGCCATTCGCCAACAGCTTGTCCTTGTCGTAGTAGAGTTCCTCGCGCGTCTCCGTCGCGAATTCGAAATTCGGCCCCTCGACGATGGCGTCGACCGGGCAGGCTTCCTGGCAGAAGCCGCAATAGATGCACTTCACCATGTCGATGTCGTAGCGAACCGTGCGGCGCGTGCCGTCATTGCGGCGCGGGCCGGCCTCGATGGTGATGGCCTGCGCCGGGCAGATCGCCTCGCACAATTTGCAGGCGATGCAGCGTTCCTCGCCATTGGGATAGCGGCGCAGCGCATGCTCGCCGCGGAAGCGCGGACTGGTCGGCCCCTTCTCGTGCGGATAATTGATCGTCTCCTTCGGCGCGAAGAACTGGCGCATCGACAGGAAGAAGGCGCTGACGAAATCCTGCAGCAGCAGCGATTTGGCGGCTTGGGAAAGAGCGGACATCACGCAAACCCCGTGATCTTGAGGAAGGCCGCGGTGGCGACCACCATGAACAACGAGATCGGCAGGAACACTTTCCAGCCAAGCCGCATCAACTGGTCGTAGCGGTAGCGCGGCACGAAGGCCTTCACCATGGAGATGCCGAAGAACACGAAGCAGACTTTCAGCACGAACCAGATGACGCCCGGCACCCAGGTGAACGGCGCGAAGTCGAACGGAGGCAGCCAGCCGCCGAGGAACAGGATGGTGGCCAGCGCGCACATCAGCACGATGGCGACATACTCGCCGAGGAAGAACAGCAGGAACGGCGTCGACGAATATTCGACCATGTGGCCGGCGACCAGTTCCGATTCGGCTTCCACCAGATCGAAAGGCGGCCGGTTCGTCTCGGCCAGCGCCGAGATGAAGAAGATGATGAACATCGGGAACAGCGCCAGCCAGTTCCAGTCGAGGAAGGTGTTGGGCAGGCCAAGCCGCGTACCAATTCCATCATGCTGCGACAGCACGATATCGGTGAGGTTGAGCGAGCCGGCGGTGAGCAGAACGGTGACGATGACGAAGCCGATCGAGACCTCGTAGGACACCATCTGAGCGGCCGAACGCAGCGCGCCGAGGAACGGATATTTCGAGTTGGAGGCCCAGCCGCCCATGATCACGCCATAGACCTCAAGCGAGGAGATGGCGAAGACATAGAGGATGCCGACATTGACGTTGGCGATCGCCCAGCCCTGATTGACCGGAATGACCGCCCAGGCCGAGATCGCCAGCACGGCCGAGACCAGCGGCGCCAGCAGGAACACGCCCTTGTTGGCGCCGGACGGGATGACCGGCTCCTTGAAGACGAATTTCAGCAGATCGGCGAAAGCTTGCAGCGTGCCCCAGGGGCCGACGACGTTCGGGCCACGGCGCAGTTGCACCGCCGCCCAGATCTTGCGGTCGGCGTAGAGGATGTAGGCAACGAAAATCAGCAGGATAACGATCAGCACGACCGATTTCAGCAGAATGATCAGCGCCGGCAGCACGTAGAAGGAGAAGAAAGTGTCCATGCTTATTCCGCCGCCTGCTTGAAGCCGCTCTTGGCCAGTGCCGAGCATTCCGCCATCACGGCCGATGCCCGCGCGATCGGGTTGGTCAGGTAGAAATCCGTCACCGGCGAGGTGAAGGTGCCCTTGTTCAGCCGCCCGCCGAGCTTCGCCACCCCGGTGATGTCCTCGGCATTGCCCGCCGCGACCTGGTCGATACGGGCCAGATGCGGGT
>NZ_RZQI01000005.1:0-26248 GCF_003998335.1 Mesorhizobium sp. M7A.F.Ca.CA.002.05.1.1
GTCCGGCACCGATGATGATGGCGTCGAAGGTTTTCGTCGTCATGCCACCGCCGCTACGATCAGCAGGCCGCCGATGATCGCCACCGCGTCCTCGATGAAGGCGGCGGGCGGATCCTTGCCGAAGGCGGCTGCGAGCCGGCCGCGAGCTTCAGCGCCGCCCAGCGTGCCGATGACGGCGCCGATGGCGCCGGCAATCAAGCCGCCGATGGTGGCACCGCCTGTCGCGCCGATCACCGCGCCGGTGAAGGCGCCCATGACGATGCGGGCGCCGAATTGCTGCGGCACTTTACGGCTCGGCGTCGACGGCAACTGGTCGGTGACCAGTTCGACGATGGCCAGGATGGTGAAGATGCCGACAGCCGCCCAGTGACTCATGAAGCTCGCCCAGGTGCCGGCAACCGGCAGCCAGCCGAGATAAGCGCCCCAGGCAACGGCAGCCGGCGCCGTCATGGCGCGAAGACCGGCAACGACGCCGATCAGAAGTGCGAGAATGTAGAGCATGGTCGATCCCCCTCGATCACCGGGCCAGGACGGCCTTGAGACGCAGGCTACCATAGGTCCAATATTTGACCAGTACTTGCATCGGCGCTTTTCTGTTGGCCGCACTTGTGCTTTTGAAGGACGTGAACTGGAGACCGCGTCATAGCCGAAAGCGAGCGCGTGAAGATGGCGGCCGGCGAATGGTACACCTGCCTCGATGATGAGCTGGAGTCCTTGCGTGTGGTAGCGCGTGACGCGGTGTTCGAGCACAATTGCCTGCCGCCGCGGCAGCGCGGCAATCTCGGGTCGGGCTTGAAAGCTTTACTCGGCAACGCCGGCGAGGGTGCCCGCATCGAGGCGCCGTTTCACTGCGCCTATGGTTTCAACATCTTTCTCGGCGACGGCGTCTTCCTCAATGCCGGCTGCACCATCCTCGACACGGCGAGTGTGCGCATCGGCAAGGGAACGCTGCTCGGTCCCAATGTGCAGATTTATTGCGCCGAGCATCACAAGGAGGTCGCTGGGCGGCAAGCTGGACTGGAGATCGCCAAGCCGGTCGAGATCGGCGCCAATGCGTGGATCGGCGGCTCAGCCGTCATCCTTGGCGGCGTCAGCATCGGTGAAGGTGCCATCGTCGGCGCCGGCGCGGTGGTGACGCGCGACGTGGCTGCGAACACCACGGTGGTCGGCAATCCGGCACATCAGGTCAAGCGGGACTGAATAGATCAGGACGACAGAACGTACGTCATGCGCTCGCCCTGGTCGGTCCTTCTGGAGAATTCGCGCCGATATTGCGCCGGCGATGTCCTCAGCCTTGCGGCGAAATGCTGGCGCAGCGAGGTGGCGCTGCCGAAGCCGGCTTCGAAGGCGACCATGTCCATCGACTTTTCGGTCGCCTCCAGCAACCGTTGAGCCAGTTCTATCCGTTGGCTGGTCAGCCAATCGCCGAAACTGGTGCCGATCGATTTTTGGAAGCGGCGGGTAAAGGTGCGCCGGGTCAGGCCGGCGGCCTCGGCGACGCTATCCAGGCTATGCGTCTCTCCGAGCGCCGCGCGAACCGCGTCGAGGGCTTGGGTGAACCGGTCGGCGTCTGCGCTTCTTTCCACCGGATGCTCGATGAATTGCGCCTGGCCGCCCTGCCGATGCGGAGAAAGGACGATCTGGCGGGCGAGCCGCAGTGCCGCTTCCGCGCCGTAGCGGGCGCGCACGATGTGGAGACAGCAGTCCAGACCGGCGGCGACGCCGGCCGAGGTCACGATGTCACCATTGTCGACATAGAGCACCGAGGCATCGACGGCGACGTCGGGGTGGAGTTTCTGCAACTGTTCGGAATAGGCCCAGTGCGTCGCGGCACGACGGCCCGAAAGCAGCCCGGCCGCGGCAATGGCGAAGGTTCCAAGGCACAGGCCGACGATCAAGGCGCCGCGTTGGTGCGCCCGGCGCAACGCCTCCATCAGCGGCGGCGATGCCGGTTCGCCGAGATGATGCCAGCTTGGAATGATGACGATATCGGCGCCGTCGAGCCCTTCGAGCCCATGCGGCGCGGCAATTGTCAGTCCGGCCTCGGTGTGGATCGGGCCGGGCTTGACCGCGCAGATGCGGAAGTCGAAGCGCGGCAGGCCAAGCGCCGTCCTGTCCTCTGCGAAGACCAGGCACGGTACGGAAAGGTGGAACGGGCTGATGCCGTCGAAGGCGAGTACGGCAATGATCGGGTCGGTCATGGGTGCTTCCGGCAGTTGAATGCGGATTGTCCCAATTCTTTCGAATGATGTCAATCGGGCCACTTTCGACTGTCGCGGAGTCCGCCTATTTTCGGTCCATCACATTCAAGCCGGAAAGGAAAACACCATGTCTGACCCAGCCAACACCACGCCACGCCGGGCGCTGATCGTCGTCGATGTGCAGAACGATTATGATGGCGGCAGTCTTGCCATCCAGCATCCGCCGTTCCGCGACAGCGTCGTCCATGTGGCGCGGGCGATGGATGCAGCGACTGCTGCCGGCATCAAGGTGGTGGTCGTCAAGCAGATGGCGCCCGAGACATCGCCGATCTTCGCCGGGGGAAGCCATGGCGGCGAACTGCATCCCGAAATCGCCAGGCGTGGGCGCGACCATTATGTCGAAAAGAACCTGCCCTCCGCCTTCACCGGCACCGACCTCGAGGACTGGCTGCGCGCCAACGCCATCGATACGATCACGGTGGTCGGCTACATGACGCACAATTGCGACCTGTCGACCATCATCCACGCCGTGCATATGGGCTTTGCCGTCGAGTTCCTGTCGGATGCGACCGGATCGGTGCCTTACGCCAACAGCGCCGGCTACGCCTCGGCCGAGGAGATCCACCGCGTGGTCACGATCATCCTGCAGTCGCGCTTTGCCGCCGTGCTCAAGACCGCCGAATGGGTCGAGTGCCTGAAGACCGGCGCGCTGCCGGAACGCGACACCATCTTCGGCTCCAACCAGCGGGCGCTGTCACGCAGCGCCGCGTAGGGACTATCTGAAAACAGAAAGGGCGCCGCATCGCTGCGGCGCCCTTTCTGTTCGAATAGAAGGATTCTAGAACAGGCCTTCGATCTGGCCCATCTCGTTGAGGAAGATCTTTTCCGAGGACGGCGCCCTCGGTAGGCCGGGCATGGTCATGACCTCGCCGCAGATGATGACGACGAAGCCCGCACCTGCCGAAAGCCTGACCTCGCGCACCGGCACCGTGTGGCCGGTCGGCGCGCCGCGCAGGTTCGGGTCGGTCGAGAACGAGTACTGCGTCTTGGCCATGCACACCGGCAGGTGGCCGTATCCGGCGTCTTCCCAGGCCTTGAGCTGGTCGCGCACCGACTTGTCGGCGATCGCTTCCGAGCCGCGATAGATACGCTGGACGATGGTGTTGATCTTCTCGAACAGCGGCATCGCATCGGGATAGAGCGGCGCGAACTGCGAAGCACCGGATTCGGCCAGTGCCACCACCTTGTTGGCGAGATCCTCGATGCCGGCCGAGCCGTGCGCCCAGTGCTTGCACAGCATCGCCTCTTCGCCCATCGAGGCGACATAGTCCTTCATCGCCTGGATTTCGGCGTCGGTGTCGGAGTAGAAGTGGTTGATCGCAACCACCGCCGGCACGCCGAACTGGCGGATATTCTCGATGTGGCGGCCGAGGTTGGCGCAGCCCTTCTTCACCGCCTCGACGTTCTCCTTGCCGAGGTCTTCCTTCTTGACGCCGCCATTCATCTTCATGGCGCGCACGGTGGCGACAATGACGGCCGCCGCCGGTTTGAGGCCTGCCTTGCGGCACTTGATGTCGAAGAACTTTTCAGCACCCAGGTCGGCGCCGAAGCCGGCTTCGGTGACGACGTAGTCGGCGAGCTTGAGCGCCGTCGTGGTGGCGACGACCGAGTTGCAGCCATGCGCGATGTTGGCGAACGGGCCGCCATGCACGAAGGCCGGGTTGTTCTCCAGCGTCTGCACCAGGTTAGGCTGCATGGCGTCCTTGAGCAACACGGCCATGGCGCCGTCGGCCTTGAGGTCGCGGGCATAGACGGCCGACTTGTCGCGGCGATAGGCGACGATGATGTCGCCGAGGCGCTTTTCCAGGTCCTTCAGATCGGTCGACAGGCACAGGATAGCCATCACTTCCGAAGCAACGGTGATGTCGAAGCCGCCCTCGCGCGGGAAACCGTTGGCGACGCCGCCGAGCGAGCAGATGATCTCGCGCAGCGCCCGGTCGTTCATGTCCATGACGCGGCGCCAGACGACGCGGCGGGTGTCGATGCCGAGCTCATTGCCCCAGTAGATGTGGTTGTCGATCAGCGCCGAAAGCAGATTGTGCGCCGTGGTGATGGCGTGGAAGTCGCCGGTGAAGTGGAGGTTCATGTCTTCCATCGGCACGACCTGCGCATAGCCGCCGCCGGCGGCACCGCCCTTGACGCCGAAATTCGGGCCGAGCGAGGCCTCGCGGATGCAGACGATCGCCTTCTTGCCGATGCGGTTCAGGCCGTCGCCAAGGCCGACCGTAGTCGTGGTCTTGCCTTCGCCGGCCGGCGTCGGGTTGATGGCGGTTACGAGGATCAGCTTGCCGTCCTTGTTGCCCTTCACCGACTTGATGAATTCGGCTGATATCTTGGCCTTGTCGTGGCCGTAGGGCAGCAGGTGTTCGGTCGGAATGCCGATCTTCTGGCCGATCTCCTGGATCTGCTTTTTCCTGGCGCCGCGCGCGATCTCGATGTCGGACTTCACTTCGGCCATGACGGCTTTCCTCTGGATTGGACGGTGGAGGGGACGGGTTTGATCTTACTGGCAAGCAGGTTGGAACCGGGCGCGGGCATGTTCTAACCCTGTCGCTGCCACGGCGTCAACTTGTATGCAACTATGTTTCCTCTGGAGAAAGTTCCTCTGCGGACCGGCCGACCTGTCGTCGGTTCTTCCCGGCTCCGTTGCCGCGCCGTATAGAAGCCAGAGGACGCGCCGTTCCGCCGTCTCAAAACAGCCGCACAATGCACGGAATGCGACAGAGGCGACGGCGCAAATTCGCCATCGCCTGGTCCCTAATGGAACAGCGCTACTGCGTCAGAACGTTGCTGATTTCGACCATGTTGGAGCGCACCCTGAGCACATAGAAGCCCATCGTCGTCAGATGCGTCGGCAACAGCCAGCCATCCTCGCGGCCATTGGCGATGATGAAGGGCTGGATGCGCAGCGCCGAAACGAACTGCGAGTCCATCGTGTCCCACAGGTTCTGCAGATGCTTTTCCTTGATGACGTCCTCGAAGTCGGCCTGGGCTCCCTTCATCAGGCCGTAATAGCCGTAGAGCTGGCCATAGGCGAACCAGTAGCGGTCGTCGGCGCGGAAGTCGAACCAGCCATTGTTGTGGTTCTCGGCGCGTTCCTTGAGGATCGCCGAGGTCGAGCCGATGTCGGACGAGATGCGGTCGATATACTGTTTCAGATTGTCGGCGCGGGCGTCGAATGTCGCCTGGCAGGTGGCAAGGCGGGCGTTGAAGGAACGCAGCATGCGCACGGCGTCGCGATAGTAGCTTGGCGTCGGCGTCTTGGGGCCGAACGGGTTCAGGCCGAAATACCAGGTCTCTTCGTCGAACTGAAGGTTGCCGCGGGCATTCTGCAGATCGCTGTCGATCTGCGAGGTGGTGCGGACGCGGCCGAGATTGTCGGCAAGTTCGGTCGCCGTGCGCCGCACCGCCTGGTTGATGCCGCGCTGGAAGGAGGCCTTGTTGTCCATCCACGGCGTGTGGTCCCAGTCGATGCCGAACAGGCCCAGCTTGTAGAGGATCATCGACGAGATCCAGGCATTCTGGTTGACGTTGAAGTCGGTCAGGTCAGCGGCGATCTGGGCTATACCAGAGTTGCCGCAGGTCTTGGCGGTGTCCGTGCCGGCGCCGGCGGCGACCTGTTCGCCGGCGGAGACATTGCGCTTCTCGAAGGTGTATGTGTCGGGATAGTTCGGGTTGAAATTGTTCCACCACTGGGTGGCGTAGAAGAAATTGGCATAGAGGCCGATCAGCACCAGCAGAGCGAGGCCGACCGCCGCCTTGAGGATCCAGCCGCGCTGCGTATACCAGCGTCCGGCCCACAGGAACGGCCACAGGACGACACCGATCAGGAGGCCGATGCCGCGGCCGATCCACTGGAAAATACGGGTGAAGAAATTCACGATCGGATCGAGCATGGCTGTGTCACCCCCTCAAAGCATGATGCCAAAAAGTTGCAGACTTTTTGGATAACATCATACGCCAAAACAAGAAGTTAGAACGAAATAACGGTTCATTTCGTTCTAGTCAGTCAGGCCGTAGAGGCGTGTGCGAAACGCCACCTTGTCCTTCAAATATGTGGTTTTGAGAACGTCCACAACATGCGATCGCCAGGCGTCGCTGAAGCCGTCATAGTCCTTGTAGAAGCCGTCCTTGTTGAAGATGTAGCGCGAGACGAAGTCCGACGGCACGAAATCCGAGATCAGCCGGTTGGTCAGCCAGGCGTCGGGGTGGTCTGGCTTGGCGCGGATCACCAGGAAACGCTGCTGCGGGAAGACATCCTCGATCTTCAGGTGGCCAAGCTGGGCGATCTCGCGCTTGGCGGCGTTGAGGAAAGGAAAATTGCCGTCCCTGGTGATCAGGTCGGCATGGCTCTGGATCCAGGTCTGCAGCCAGACCTTGTCGACATTGGTCAAATTGCGGTTCGGCTCGGCGTCGCGGATCAGCGCGCGCACCACCAGCTCGGCCCGGTGCTCGAGATAGCCCGAGGTCTCGACCCAGGAGGCACGCGGCAGCTCGATGCGGCCGGTGGTGGCGAGGAACTTGAACACCTTGTCGGCGTCGTTGATCGAGAGATAGCTGACCTGCCACGGCCGCGAGCGGCGAAAACCGGGGGCGGCCGGATCGCTGATCACCGTCGTCACATCCGGATCGACGAACACGTAGAGGCCGCCGAAATGGCTGGTCCAGTAGGCGTTGTGTCGGAAGATCACCTGGTCGGGTACCAGCGCGTTCTCGCGGATGTCGCCGCAGATCTTGGCGAGCTCGACCATGCGGGTCAGCATGGCGTTGTCGCGCCAGGCATCTGGCTCCTGCTTCAGCCGGTCGACGAGCTTGCCGAGTTCGGCTGCCTTGCCCAGCACATCCTCGGCCGACAGCACCTTGAATTCGACCTGACTGATCGACAGCAAGTCCTCGATGTCGTTGACCTTGGGAATGGAATCCTCGATCTCGCCGTAGATGACGTCTTTGATCGTCAGCGCATCGATGGCGCGCCGGTTCCTGGACATGAACTCGAACATCAGTTGCGAGGTGTTGGAGAAGGCGGTGTGCACCACCGGCAGGTCAATCTGCGACGGCGTCAGGATGATGAAACGGCGGTTGACCTCATTGGGATCGAGATAGTCATAATCATCGCATTCCTCGGCCACTTCGGGCGAGAAGCCGGTGCGGTCGATCTGGAAGCTCTTCAGTTTCGTCGGCTTCAAGCCGAACGCGGCCAGCGCCTTGTTGTAGCGCTGGATGAGGTGCGGCTCGTCGACCGTCAACAGCCGGCCATAGATCAGCTCGTTGTCGCGCAGGAGATCGGGTTTCTTGGCGGGGCTCATCTTCCCTTCTCCCCGTGAACGGGGAGAAGGAAGAGGTGCCAGGCTCACGCATTCCATAGCCCCTTTTTCTTCATCTCCTCCATCTCGCGCGCGGCTCGCTCGCGCAGGCGGGCGTCGCGCAGCAGCTTTTGCACGGCGGAGTCGTCGGACTTGTCGGAATAGCGGAACTCCGAGTCGGCATAGCGGTTGATCTCCTGCATGACCATGTCCATCGAGAACGGCCCGCGCAGTTCCTCGATCATCGCTTTCTTCTCGTCGTAGCCCTTGTGCATGAAGACTTCCGGCTTCTCGAACCAGTCGTCGGGAAGCTCGATGTCCATGGCGCGCATCTTGATGGCGTCGGTGACGTTCTTGATGGCGCGGCCGGTGAAGCGGGGCTCGGCATCCTTGATCAGGTGCAGATAGGTGCCGATGTCGGCCATCGATTTCGGCGCGCCGTTCTCCTTCATGTAGCGTTCGTAGACCTTCATCAGCCCGTCTTCTTGCGGCTTCTCGTGCTCCTCATAGGCTTCGGTCACGGCGCGCTGGATTTCCTGCGCGGCGTAGAGATCGTGGTCGCCGAGCGGGATCTTGTGGTTTTTTCCCGCCAGCAGGACAAAAATGTCGATGTAGTCGTTGCGGCTCTGGGGCCCGTCGACCAGCCAGCGGGCGCCGGCGCGCTGGCGCAGCGCGTCGTCGACATTTTCGGGATAGTTGGAGAACATGCCGAACGAGCAGTTGCCGCGCACCACGGTCGCGGCACCGGCGAAGGCATCCATCAAGACGCCGGTGATTTCCTGCTGGCCGGCCGAGGCGCGGTCGTCTGAGCGGCGCGCCGCCACCTGGTCGATGTCGTCGATGGTGCCGAAGCCGATGACGCGCGGGTTCAGCACATTGTTGATGAACTGGCGGCAGTTCTGTCCTGATTTGCCCTGATAGGACGAGATCTGGTCGACGCCGAAATTCTCGTAGGCAAAGGGATAGCCGGCGACCTGGCAATAGCCGTTGACGAGGCCGGCGATCATCTGGATCAGCGTCGTCTTGCCGGTGCCGGGGGCGCCGTCGCCGATGAAGGTGAACAGGAAGCCGCCGAGTTCGACGAACGGATTGAGTTCGCGCTCGAAGTCGTAGGCCATCAGCATCTTGGCGAGCTTGACCGACTGGTATTTGGCGATGTGGTTGCCGACGACCTCTTCCGGCTTCTTGAATGTCATCACCAGCGGTTTTGAACGCTTGCCCGGCGCGACGTCGAAACCATCGAGGGTGAAATCGTCGGCATCGATACGGATATGCGCGTTCTCGAACGGGCCGATGCCGTCGAAGCGGCCCTTGCGGGCCAGAAGCCCGTCGATGGCGACGCGGGCGAAGGCGCGCGCCCTTGTCATCAGGTCGGCGTCGTCGGACGATCCCGAGATCGCCTTGTCGAGGCCTGCCAGGATCGACTTCACCGCATCCTGCGGCGTGTCGAACAGGAAGTCCGGTTCGGGACTATCGTTGGGCGCCTCGCCGTCGCTGTCGATCAGCTGGAACAGGTAGGAGGCGAGGCTGAAGGCCGAAATGTAAGCCGAGGCCGACAGAAGCTTCTTGAAGGTGGACGCCTCGTCGCCCTCGAGCGGCGCGCGGGTGTTCTTGGCCTGCAGACTTTCAAGGTCCGAGCCCTCGGCAAAGACGTCCGATATTGCCAGCGCGATCGCCGTGCCGCGCCGGGCGCGAAACAACAGCGTGTGCTGCGGGATGGTCAGCAGCTGGTCGTCGGGATGAACGGCGCCGACGGTCTTCGACAGCTCGACCTCGCGCGTGCGGCGCACCGAACCGACCGAGACGGTCGAAACGAAGCGGCGATTGGTGCCGGCAAGTGCTGTGCCGGAGGAGCTAGACGGGTCCTCCAGCACGACGACACGGGTGATGAAGCTCTGCGCGGTAGCGCGGTGCTTCTCGATGGCGGCTTCCGGGATGGTGGTCAGGCCGGTATCCATGAAGGGTGCTCCGTGGTGTGACGGTCAGACGTCTGAGATGACCTGTCCGTTCGACAGAATGTGAACCTTGTAGCCGGCAAAGATCTTCTGCGCCTCGCCGGCGGCGTAGAGCGCCTGATAGGCCTCGTGCGGGATCAGCGCATGGTTTTCGTAGCTCGACACGCCCTGGCGCGCGGCTTCCAGATCGTCGGTATTGATGAAGAATTCCTGCGTCGTCTTCTCGCTGGAAAACAGCCCCTTGCGGCCGGGTTTCTCGGCCTTGGAATAGACCTCCTGGATGGTCCAGGTCAGCAGCCAGGCATTTTCGGGCTTGCGCACCTTGGCCAGGAC
Organism: Mesorhizobium sp. M7A.F.Ca.CA.002.05.1.1; assembly: GCF_003998335.1. Lineage (NCBI taxonomy): Bacteria > Pseudomonadati > Pseudomonadota > Alphaproteobacteria > Hyphomicrobiales > Phyllobacteriaceae > Mesorhizobium > Mesorhizobium sp. M7A.F.Ca.CA.002.05.1.1. The sequence continues at coordinate 9,853 of NZ_RZQI01000005.1, forward strand.
TTCGGTCACCGTCGAATTGTTGTCGGTGATGCCAGCCGAATAGAACGGGCCGAGCACGACGCGGCGCAGCTGCTTGGGATGCAGCGGCTCGAAATCCTTGTCGAGATTGACCGCGATGGTCGCCGGCGACAGCGTGTAGGCGGAGTTCTTCTCGGTGAAATCGTCGAAACGGTGGGCAAGCTCGGGATTGAGCAGGCCATCGACCGGCAGAGGAATGTCGATCGTCTCGTTCAGCTTGCCGTTTCTGTCGACGAGCTGGCGGATCATCGTTTCGGACGAATCCTCCACCGTCACCATGTAGACCAGAGGCAGGTTGGCGCTGCCGTCGAACGTCGCCCAGTGGACGAGATAATAGGGCCGCCCCGTCTTCGGATTGACCGAGACCTTGGCCGTTTGCGCCAGGGTGAACGGGCCGAACGTGTTCTCGCTTTTCACGTCCTCGAGATAAAGCCGCTCGGCTATCGACTTCTGCAGCGCCGCGGGGAATTCCTTGTGGCGCAGGATGAAGTCGGCCATTTCCTCGCGCAACTCGCCGGCGAGCGGAATGTTGGCAAGCCGCGCGTCGGCCTGGCGTCGGTCGTTTTCCAGTTCGAGCAGGTTCTGGAACACCGGAAATCCGCTTTCGGCGCGCGAAATGCGGAATGTGTCCATGAAGCCGAGCCGGTTGCGCCAGCAGGAAAACGACTTGTCGAGCCTGGCGATGTGTTCGGCGACGATCTTGGCGACGATGCCGTGCCGGTAGAGCGGCGAGCGATCGTCGCGCATGAACACTTCAAGGCCGCTGAGCGCGGCCGTGATGGCGGAAAAATACCGTGCCGCCGCTTCGTTTTCGGGGGTCATGCCTGGTCGCTCGCGGGCAGTGCTGTCACCCTTAAGACTGCACGTAGTTAGCCGAATTGTGCTTCTTCAGCACCTCGTCGAAGCGGCGGGCGAAGGCATCGTCGGCCAGCTTCTTGCGGCGCTGGATATCGGCGGTGGCGACCATGTTCTTCTCGTGCATCTCAAGCAGGTCACCGATGTGCTTTTGCGAAGCAGCACCGATACCGGCCATGGTTTCCTCGGCGGTGTTGTCGACCTGGCTGCCCAGCGTGTTGATCTTGTGGGCGACGTCCTGCTGAGCTGCGGTCTTCAGCGAATCTTCCAGCGCCTTGTAGAGTACGATGCGCTGCTCGGTATCGATGGTCAGCTTGTTGATCAGCGTCGATTGCGCGGCGATCTGGTTGTTGAGCGAATCGACGAAGGTCTGGAACATCGAGGTGTAGCGCTCGAGCGTCTGGCTCTCGGCCAGCAGTTCCTGCTCCTTGGCCTGCTTTTCGTTGTATTCCGTCGCCAGCTTGGAGCGTTCGCCTTCGAGCTGCGTGCGGTCCTTCTGGCTGGTCGAAGCGGCGATCTTGTTTTCGATGTCGAGCAGCATCGGGTTGAGCTCCTCGATGCGCTTCTGCACGGCTTCGAGGTTGGTCATGGTGGTCTTGCGGCGCTCGATCACCTGCGACAGGCTGGTTTCCGAGGTCTTGTAGCGTTGGTCGAGAACCTCTTTCTGCGCCTTCAATATGCCGACGATGGTGTCGGATTTGACCAGCAGTTCCTGCAGATTGCCGGCCAGCGACATGTTGCGAACGCGGTCGGTGCGCATGCGCTGCTTGCTCTGGCTGGAGAAGATGCCAATGAATTTTTCCCAGCCGGTGTAGTTCTTCATGCTCTCGAACTCGGCGCCGAAGACGTTGGTGGCGTCCTCCAGCCCGATGATCAGGTCGGCAATGTTGCCTTCCATCACCTTCTGCTGCTTCAGCACATCCTCGATGCGGGCGTTCTCGAGGTCGAAATTGGCGTCGCCGATCTTCTTGTCTGATGTGGCAAGCGTATCAAGCATGGTGCCGGATTGCTCGATCTTGGAGCGCATGTCCTGCACGACCTGCTTGGTCTTGGCAATTTCGGCGTCGAAATTCTGCAATGTCGCCATTGGGGCCTCCCGCTTCGGCATGACGTCGCTGGTCGCGAACAGCGGCGAATATATGTGGGGCATCAGGGGATTGAAAGACGTGAAGACAAGGGCGGCGTGAAAACAAAAAAATTCGTCAGGGTCTTGAAAGCCAGTGAAGGCTTGGGCTTAGCGTGATTAGCTTGCCGACCAGCCATAGTTCAGCTGTCATTGAACTTTCATGCGGCAAGGCGAAGGCGCACGGATGCCTTTGTATTGGGCAAACCACCGAAGCAATCGCGGCCGCGATATGCGACGAGAAAGCCGGTTTTACAGAGCTGGCGAACAGCGGCTCAGGGTTTGGGATCGGCTTTCAGATAGGCGATGACATTGGCGATGTCGTCGTCCTTGGTCAGGCCGGCAAACGCCATCTTGTTGCCGGGCACTTTCAGCTTGGGTGCCCTGAGATACTCGGCGAGATTGGCTTCATCCCAGACCAGGCCGGCGGCGCCGGCACTCTTCATCGCCTCGGAATAGCGGCCAAGATAACTCTCGGCGCTACCGGCGGTGCGGCCAACGACGCCCAACAGATGCGGACCGACCTTGTCGCGGTCGGTGGCTGCTTCATGGCAGGCCATGCACCGGTTGAAGGCCTTCTTGCCCAGGGCCGGGTCGCCGCCGGCATGGGCCACAAGCGAGCTGGCAAGGAGAAGGATGCTGGCGGACGAAGCGGCTCGAAACATGCTGCCCCCGGAGAGTTCTGGCTGGCGGCCTTATAGTACCGAGGCTTTAACAAACGCTGCATCGCGGCGGGATTGCGGAAGACAGGCCCGCGAGTCAGGCCTGTTGTGCCAGATCGCGGCGCAGGAAATCATTCAGCCGCTCGACCGCCTGGGTCGTCGACAGCGGGTTGCGCAGGATGCCGATTTCGAGGTCCGGCAGCACCGGCAGCCCTTCATTGCCGCCGACGATGCGCAGCGATGGCGGTACGCTGCGCATCGCAAGGCCAGCCACCGCGAGCCCGGCCTGGACGACGGCGATCAGGCCAAGCAGAGAGGCGCTTGAATAGGTACAGCGATAGGAGCGGTCGGCATCGCCAAGCGCCTGCAGGACATTCATCCTGGCGGCGCAGCCCGGTTCGAACAAGGCGACCGGAAGCGGGTCGGCCTCCCAGGCGACATGGTTGGGCGAGGCGACCCAGACGAAGCGTTCCAGCCGGATCACCTCAAGCGGCTGCTCCGGCAAGCGGGTGATGATCGCCAGATCCAGCCGCCCCTCCGCCAGCGTCTTCACCAGCGCGGTCGACTGTTCGCAGATCAACTCCACCGTCACCAGGGGATGCTCCGCCGCGAATCGTGAGAGCACGGGCGGCAGGAGGAAGGCGGCATAGTCGTCGGGCACCCCCAAGCGGACGCTGCCTGTCTCCTTGGGCCGGGTGACGCTTGCCCAGGCTTCATCCGACAGTTTCAGCAACCGGCGCGCATAGATCAGGAAATCCTCGCCGATCGCATTGGGAGTGACGGTTCTGGGACCACGCACCAGAAGCTGGTTGCCGACCATCTCCTCCAGCCGCTGCATCTGCATGCTGACCGCCGACTGGCTGCGGCCGACCCGAGGTGCTGCATTGGAAAGGCTGCCGCTCTCGACGACGGCGACGAAGGTTTTCAGCAGGTTGAGATCGAGTGGCGTGGCCATGGTGCTATCAGCATATCGAATAGATCATTCCAAATCTATTCGCTTGTTTGAAGGTGGCGCCAGTGACCAGATGGTTGGGATCGCTGGGAACCACCACATGACGGACGCCTCGACAGCCCGCTTCCCGGCCGCGAGCCTTGCTCTGGCAATGGTGATCGCAGGCACGGTCGGCGCCTTCGCCACGGAATCGGGGCTGCATCCCGTCACCGTCGTCTTCTGGCGATGTGTGTTCGGCGCGATCTTCCTTCTCATATGGTGCCTGTTGCGCGGCTACCTGCCGGATCGGACGCTGTTGCCGTCCCGGCTTGCCCTTGCAGCACTTGCCGGCGTGTGCATGGTGCTGAGCTGGACAGCCTTCTTCGCCGGCTTCGCCATGACGTCGATCGCCACGACGACGATTATCTACCATATCCAGCCGTTCTTCGTGGTCCTGATCGGCGTGGTTTTCCTAAGGGAACGCATCTCGCCCGACCAACTGCTGTGGATGCTCGGTGCGTTTCTCGGCGTCGTGCTGGCCAGCGGCCTCGTTTTCGCGCACGGTCATGCCGATGCCAACTGGGTGCCGGGCATTGCGCTGACGCTGGGCGGCGCACTGCTCTATGCCGTTACAACGATCCTAGCCAAAGGCCTGGGCCAGCAGCGCGCCGAAATCACGGTACTCTGCCAAACGGTGGTGGGGGTCGTCATGCTCGCCCCGTTCGCCGGCGTCGGCCAACATATTGCGCCTGCATCATGGGGCTGGCTGCTCGGCATCGGCGTGCTGCACACTGGCATCGCCTACGTGTTGATGAATTCGGCCTTCCCACGCCTGACGACACCGGTGATCGGCGTCATCACCTTCATCTACCCGGTCGTCGCCATCATCGTCGACTGGGCTATCTATGGGCATCCGCTCGGACCGGCGCAGGCAGCCGGCATGGCACTGATTGCGCTGGCAACGCTTGGTGTGCGGCTTGGCTGGCGGTTTCCAAGACGGCGTGTCTCGACCGTGTGAGCCCGAAGCAATTCCAGGGAAAGCACATAGCGCTTCCCCTGGAATTGCTCCAATAACCAAGAGACAGAGTCAGCCTTTGATAAAGCCGATGAAATCGTCTGGCGTGGCGCGGCCCATCTCTTCCTCCCAGTGGCGGCGGCAGAGCGAGACATAGACATCCTTGCCGATTGCCACCTGCTCGCCCTGGCGAGCCACCTTGCCATCGGGGCCGAGGCGCACGACCATCGTCGCCTTGCGGCCGCATCGGCAGATGGTGCGCACTTCGCGCAAATCGTCGGCGATGGCCAGCAGCGCGCGCGAGCCGGAAAACAGCTTGCCCTGGAAATCGGTGCGCAGGCCGTAGCACATGACCGGGATGTTCAACCGGTCGGCGATGCGGGCGAGCTGCCAGACCTGCTCCTCCTCGAGGAACTGCGCCTCGTCGACGAAGACGCAATGCACTGACGTATGCGCGTGATGCTCGGTGACGCGGGCGAACAGATCGTCGCCATCGCGGAACATCTCGGCTTCCGTCTCCAGGCCGATGCGCGACGAGATCAGGCCGGTGTCGCCCTTGCGGTAGTGGCCGGCGACGAACAGCATCGTGCCCATGCCGCGCTCGCGATAATTGTAAGAGGCCTGCAAGAGCATCGTCGTCTTGCCGGCGTTCATGGTCGCATAGTGAAAGTAGAGCTTGGCCATGCCGCTCTTTTAAGCCGACTTGCCCTGATACGGGGAGGGGCGGTCGCCCGCATTCCCCTGAAAAAGCCGGCCCGTCTTCGAAAAAACCGTCCGGCATGGCAAAAGCGCCTGATGTGTCGCTGATTGGCCAGCCCGCGCCGTTGATCGCGATTGTCTTAATGCTTGAAACCACACCAGAATGGTGTTTGGCTGACGAAACAAGGCGGGCATAGAAACCGTAGCTACGCTTCGCCAAAGAATCACAATGGGAGACTGTCTATGTCGCGTATGAACTCTTTCGTCGCCGGCCTCGGTCTGGCGGCTTTTTTGTCCACCAGCGCTGCCTTTGCCGGCGATCCGGCGAGCTGCAAGGCGGTGCGCCTTTCCGATGTCGGCTGGACCGACATCCAGGCGACGACCGGCATCGCCTCCGTGCTGCTGACCGCGCTCGGCTATGAGCCGCAGACGATCCAGCTGTCGGTGCCGGTGACCATGGCGTCGCTGAAGAACAAGGATCTCGACGTGTTCCTCGGCAACTGGATGCCGTCGATGACCAACGACATCAAGGACTATACCGCCGATGGCTCGGTCGAGACGATCAGCACCAACCTGACCGGCGCCGGCTACGGTATCGTCGTGCCGACCTATGTCGCTGACGCCGGCGTGAAATCGCTGACCGATATCGGCAAGTTCAAGGACAAGTTCAACGGCAAGATCTATGGCATCGAGGCCGGCAATGACGGCAACCGCATCATCCTCGACATGATCAAGAACCCGAAAGACAACCTCGAAGGCTTCGAGCTGGTCGAATCCTCGGAGGCCGGGATGCTGACGCAGGCCGAGCAGTCGATGAAGAGCAATGAATGGATCGCCTTCCTCGGCTGGACGCCGCATCCGGTGATGGGTGCCATGAAGATCACCTATCTCGATGGCATGGGCGACAGCGGCTTCGGCGCCGCCACTGTCCATACCAATGTGCGCAAGGGTTACACCACCGAGTGCCCGAATGCCGGCAAGTTCATCGCCAACCTGAAGTTCAATCTCGATATGGAAGGCGAGATAATGGACGCGATCCTCAAGGGCGCTGACGCCAATACGGCTGCGACCGACTGGCTCAAGAAGCATCCGGACGCGGTTGCTCCGTGGATTGCCGGCGTGACCACTTTCGATGGCGGCGACGCCGCTGCAGCCGTGAAGACTGCGCTCGGAAGCTGAGCAGGTCTTGCGTTCGGCGTGACCGATCAAGAAGGGCAGTCACTGTAGAAAGGGCTGCCCTTTTTCATATCCTGTGACAAGATGACCGTCCGGCAAGGACGGCGACTGCCAAAGAGGGGCAAGATGGATCCGATTTCAAAATTCTTTGTCAGTTATAAAATCCCCATAGGCGAGTGGGGCAAAGCGTTCTTCACCTTCCTTACCGACAATTTCAACACCTTCTTCCGCGGCCTCTCCGGCGGCTTGAATTTCCTGCTCGATGGAGTGGTCGACACGCTGCTGTTGGTACCGCCGGTCCTTCTCATCGCGCTGATTGCACTGCTTGCCTATTATCTGCAGCGATCGAGAGGCTTGGCGGTGGCTGTCTTTCTCGGGTTGCTGTTCATCCTCAACCAGAACCTCTGGAAGCAGACGGTAGAGACACTGGTGCTGGTGGTTGCCGCCGCCGCCGCCTCGATGGCCATCGGTGTGCCACTCGGTATCTGGGCGGCGCACAAGCCGAAGGTCTATCGCGTCATGCTGCCGGTGCTCGATTTGATGCAGACGCTGCCGACCTTCGTCTACCTCATCCCGGTGCTGACGCTGTTCGGCCTCGGCAATGCGCCCGGCCTCATCGTCACCATCATCTTCGTCATCCCGACCGCGGTTCGTCTCACGCATCTCGGCGTCGTCTCGGTGCCGAAGTCGATCGTCGAGGCCGGCGAGGCGTTCGGCGCCACCAAGAGCCAGTTGCTGTGGAAGGTGGAGCTGCCCTCGGCGCTGCCCACCATCATGGCCGGTCTGACGCAGTGCATCATGCTGTCGCTATCGATGGTGGTGTTTGCCGCACTGATCGGCGCGGGCGGCCTCGGCACCGAAATCAACCGGGCGCTGGGTTCGCGCAAGATCGACCTCGGGCTTGAGGCGGGCCTCGCCATCGTCGTTTTGGCCATCGTGCTCGACCGGATGACCCGCATCGCCGTTGGAGGCAAGAAATGACCGTCGCCGTCGATTTCCGGAACGTCGATATCGTCTTCGGCGCCGACCAGGCCGGATCGCTGAAGATGATCGACGCCGGAGCCAGCCGCGCCGAGATCCTCGAAAAGACCGGCAATGTACTGGGTTGCGCCGGCGCCAGCCTGACCGTGAACGAGGGCGAAATCTCCGTGCTGATGGGTCTCTCCGGTTCGGGCAAGTCGACATTGCTGCGGGCGGTCAACCGGCTCAACGTGGTGTCGCGCGGCCAGGTGCTGGTCAAGGATGGCGACAAAACCGTCGACGTCGTCACCTGCGACGAGGCGACCCTGCGGCGCCTGCGCCAGAAACAGGTGGCGATGGTGTTCCAGCAGTTCGGCCTTTTGCCCTGGCGCACGGTGGAGGAGAATGTCGGTCTCGGCCTCGAACTCGCCGGCGTACCGGAAGCCGAGCGCAAGGAGCGCGTGCAACGCCAGCTCAAGCTGGTCAATCTCGACCAGTGGTCGAAGAAATACGCGCATGAGCTGTCGGGCGGCATGCAGCAGCGCGTCGGCCTGGCGCGGGCCTTCGCCACCGAGGCGCCGATCCTGCTGATGGACGAGCCGTTCTCGGCGCTCGACCCGCTGATCCGCACCAAGCTGCAGGACGAATTGCTGCAGCTCCAGGCCGAATTGAAGAAGACCATCATCTTCGTCAGCCACGACCTTGAGGAGGCGCTGAAGATTGGCTCCCACATCACCATCATGGAGGGCGGGCGCATCGTGCAAACCGGCGCGCCGGAGGACATCGTGCTGCGGCCTGCCAACGACTATGTCCGCGACTTCATCGCCAATGTGAACCCGCTGTCGGTGCTGACCGCCTGGAACGTGATGCGCGACCGTCGCGATCTGGAGCACGGCAAGGATGGCTGGGTGTGGCTCGACCGCCGCAAGACGACGCGCTTCAAGATCGATGAGCATGGGCTGGTGGCGGCGGCCGAACGCGATGGCAAGCCGGCGGTCTGGGTGTCGTGCGCCGACGTCGAAGGCCAATCCGAGGAAGCCGCGCAAGTGTTCTGGGCCAATCCGGGCACTTCGCTGAAAACCGTGATGCTGGCCATGCACCGTTCGCAGACCGCTCCCGTGGCGCTGTTCGACGACCAGTCGCGCTTCGTCGGCGCCATCGGTATCCGCGACGTGCTGAGCGCGGTGCTGCGGCGGTAACCTTCGCCGTCAATTCAGCCCATAGGGCGGTTTAGTGTTTTCGAGGGAACAGCCGGGTCGCATAATTGAGGTTGAGGAATGCGAAACGCGACGGTGGCTGCACTCATATACGAGTTTCTATTCGACGTTTACCGGCTAATCGACGCCGAGCGAGAGCACAACGAGTGGCTGCCAGACGAACATAGTGTGGTGCGTGAAGCCTTCTTTCACAGTTACATCAGCTGCTGGGAGTGGAGTACCTCGGTGCTGGAGGAGGTCGGCGCCACCAAGACCCTCCAGCTGCCGCACATTAGGCAAGACCCGAACAGGCGCAGTCCGTACAGCTACCCTTTAATGACCTTGGACGACTGTCGCGTTGCAGACTTTTTAGAGTTCGAGACATTCGACAATTATTGCTATGCAATGTTCACCTTTTACCAATTGATCGGTCAAACTTCGCGTGAGAACGAGGTCAATCTGGCCGTTCGGTCTCCCCGGTTCTTGGAGGCAGTCGCATCCAAGGACGATGTCTTCCTGATCGAGGACATTCATTGCGTTAAATTTAGACGAGATCGCTTCGAGGAAAAGGTGATGACGCGTTGGGACGAGATGCAACTTCGCATATTTCGACGCAAGGACGGCGTACTGAAATAGGCAACCAGCCTATCCACCGCTCGTTGACCTATGCTGGTTGAAGTTGAGAGCAGACCGACGAAGAACCGGCTAACGAAACTGCCCTGTCATCTTGTGGCAGCCTTATGCCGCCAGCGGCAGGCGCAGCTGCGTTAGCAGGCCACCGCCCGGGTTGTTAGACAGGCTGATCTCGCCGCCGGCGGCGCGCGCGATGTTGCGGGCAATGGTCAGGCCGAGGCCCAGACCGCCGGTCTGGCGGTTGCGCGATTGTTCGAGGCGCACGAACGAGCCGAACACGGCGTCGATCTGTGCCTGCGGTATCCCGGGCCCTTCATCGCGGATGGTGAGCAGGATCATGTCTTCCGACCGGCGCAGCGTAAGATGCGCCTTCTTGCCGTAGGTGACCGCGTTCTGCACCAGATTGGTGACACAGCGCTTGAGCGCGACCGGCCGCGCCATGCAGATCAGCCCGCGCGAACGGGTCTCGTCGTCGAACGATACGTCGTCATAGCCGTCGGCGATCGATTCCACGAGCGACCAGAAATCGATGCGTTCGTTCTTTTCCTCCGTCACTTCGAAGGTGGCGAAGTCGATCACCGAGCTGGCGATGCCCTCGACATCGGCGAGGTCGTGCGCCAATGCCTCGCGGACCGCCGATTTGCGCAACAGCTCCAGGCGCAGGCGCATCCTGGTCATCGGCGTGCGCAGATCATGCGCCAATGCCGCCGCCAGATGTTCGCGGTCCTCGACATATTCGCGCAACCTTGCCTGCATGGCGTTAATCGCCTTAGCGGCGGCACGGACCTCGCGGCTGCCGCTCTCGGCGATCGGCGGGCTCTTTAGATCCTTGCCGATCCGGTTCACGGCGGTTTCCATCATCCGGTAGGGCGCCGTCAGCCGGCGCAGCGACCAGATCGACATGATCACCACCAGCCCTGCGATCAGCGAATAGAGCGGCAGGCTGTCGAAGCTCAGGATCGGGCCGACCGGCGTGATCGGCTCGGTGAAGTTCAGCCATTGGCCGTCGGCGAAGCGCAGCGAGGCCGTCAGCTTGTCGCTCTGGGCGAAGTCGGCGGCCAATACCAGAAGGTCGCGCTCGACCTGGCCGATGTCGGGTCCCGGGGCCGTGCCGTCCGCGTCATCGGCCTCGCGCGTCGCCGGATCGCGGCGTACGCGTGCATCGGTGATGCCGAATTTCGACAGCCTGCCGACGAGGATGTCTTCGAGTTCGGCCAGTTCGTCGTCACCGGCGATCGACGAAGTGACCGCCGGTGTGTCCGAAACGGTGAGCGCATAGGTTGAATTGAACAGGCCGCTCGCCGTCGCCTTGCGCTCGTCCGGACTGGCGTCATGCATGAGCTGCACCAGCGAGAAGGCACGGTCGTTGAGCCGGTAGAGGTCGACGACGTCGTTGGCGGCGGCGCGGTCGCGCGATACGATGTAAAGGGTCGCGACCTGGCTGATCAGCAGGCCGGCAATGACGATCAGCAGCACCCAGACAGGCAAGGTCTGCGGCAGGAAACGCCTCATTCGGAGGTCGTCTCGGGCAGGAACTGGTAGCCGCCGCTGCGCACGGTCAGGATCAGCTTGGGCGTTTTGGGGTCGTCTTCCATCTTGCGCCGCAACCGGCTGACCAGGATGTCGATGCTGCGGTCGAAGGAATAGTCGCTGTCGCCGCCGGACAGTTCGATGAGCTGGTCGCGGGTCAGCACGCGCTGCGCGCTCTTGACGAAGGTCTGCAGCAGGTTGAATTCGGCCATGGTCAGCTCGACCCTGACATCGTCGGGTGCGATCAGCCGGCGCCGAGCACAGTCCATCGTCCAGCCGGCGAAGCGGTAGATCTGCTTGGTGGTGGCGCGCTTGGGCTCGGCGGCGCCATTGCGCCTGAGCACGGCGCGGATGCGCGCCAAAAGCTCGCGCGGGTCGAAGGGTTTGGGCACATAGTCGTCGGCGCCCATTTCCAGGCCGACGACGCGATCGGTCGTCTCGGTGACGGCGGTCAGCATGATGATCGGCGTCGAGTACTGGGCGCGCAGGTCGCGGCACAGCTCCAGCCCGCTCTTGCCGGGCAGCATCACGTCAAGGACGATGAGGTCCACCTGGACGCGCCGCAGGATGGTCTCCATCTCGACACCGTCGGCGGCAACCGAGGTGTGCAGGCCCCGCTTCTGGAAGAATTCCTGCAGCAGGTCGCGGATGCCCTTGTCGTCGTCGACGATCAGTATGTGTGCGTCGGATTTCACAGCAGCCCTGTCATTGTTGCCAAGCCCTTCTGTCTTTGATTGCCAAGCCCTTCTGTCACAACCCACACGATAGAATTCAGGCCATATGTTGGCCAGTGGCTATGATGGGTTCACACCGGCTTTCTCAGACACAATCCAGAAACAAAATTCTACAGTTCAGAAAAACTCCTGAAAAATTTCAAGGGCATAACTGGTCTCGTGGCGGTCAGGTCATCGGCTGCGACGCTAGTCTCCGGGTTTACGGATAAACCGATGCCAAGGTTGTCGATCAGTTTGTTGGGTGCGTTGCTGGGCTTCTGCCTGGTCACTGCCGCTGTCGGACAATCGGACGCAAAGGTGACGCTCACAACCCGGAGCGAACGGTGCGCCAATCTCAGCCACCAATTTGATGAAGCCCTCGAAACCCACGCCACGGCAACGCAGGTCACCGCGGCAAAGGCACTTCAGAGAAAGGGCAACCGGTACTGCGCCGCCAAGAAACAGGCGCAGGGCATCCGGATGCTCGCCAATGCTTTGAAGCTGCTTGGAGTGACGCCGAACGACCCGGTTCAGTAACACTCAGAAACTTGACCCGCATAAAAAGGAAACGAAGCCATGAAAAAGTCCATCCTCTCCGCCACCGGTCTCGCCGTCGCTCTGGCTTTCGCGATGCCGGCTCTCGGCAACGCCGCCGCCACCACGACCGCTGCTCCGGCTGCTTCGACGACCACAGCTCCGGCGACTGCCGCTCCGGCCAAGGCTGCTCCGAAGAAGGTCGTCAAGAAGACCGTCAAGAAGCACAAGAAGGCTGCCGAGAAGGCCGTCAAGAAGGACGCCCCGAAGACGTAATCAGGTCCGGCATAAAATGCCGGCTGTTGGCCAAGGACGCTCCAGCTGGTTTCGGCTGGAGCGGCCTTCTTCCTGTCCGAGCGCTGAAGCCCTGACGAAGTCTGGCACCGGCAGCTTCCGCCTCGACTGACACTTAACCCGTTTGCAACGCCGGCCGTGTAGGACAATCCGCATGAAGAAGCGGCTTTCGTCCATTTTGCGCTCGATGGTGATCGGCGGCCTGGTTGCCACCGGCGTCGCCAGGGTGCTGATCCTGTTCACCGCCAGCCCGGTGCCCGATCCGGCCACCGGACGCACCGAGCCTTCGCTGTTCGCGCCGGCGATTTCCACCAACTGGGACTACATCACGCCGGCACAGACCTGGCTGCTGATCGTGCTGACAGGCGCGACGTTGATCTGCGTCGCCGCGTGGCCGATCACGGTCTGGCTGGAACGCCGGGCGGATGCGGGTGGAAACCGCTTTCACCCCGATATCCGGCCCGCCACGACCGCGCGGCAGATTCCCAGCCGCCGCATGTTCGGCCGCCAGGGCCGTTGAACGGCAACCGACACTTTCCCACATGATTGTGAATGGCCGCGTCGGCGGACACTGGTTTTCGCGCGTCGACCAAAATGGACGACCGCTTTCGCTGGTGCCAGAATGGCGGCAGGGTTGCTACGCCAGAGCAATTCACCGTTTCGTGGAAACGGCGAACCGTTCTGATCCTTTGTCTTGACGCAATTCCGGGCGGAAAACCGTTTTACACTTTTCCTGGAATTGCTCTAACTGTCGGTTCCAATGCCTGAAATCACCACAAAACCGCGCGTCCAGGTCAAGCCGCAGATCGAACGGCCAAAGCTCTACAAGGTCATCCTCATCAATGACGATTTCACGCCGCGCGAATTCGTCGTGACGGTGCTGAAGGGTGAGTTCAAACTCAGCGAAGACCAGGCGCATCGGGTGATGATCACCGCGCATCGTCGCGGCGTCTGCGTCGTCGCCGTGTTCACCAGGGATGTCGCCGAGACCAAGGCGACGCGCGCCACCGATGCCGGCAAGGCCAAGGGCTATCCGCTGATGTTCAAGACGGAGCCGGAGGAGTAGCTCTACCGTCCTTCGCGGTACCACATCGAACCCATTGCCAGAAGCAGCAGGCCGAGGCCGAGGAAGCCGCCGAACAGCGGCACGCGCGAGACGGCCTTGAGCACGCTGTCGTCCGTGGTGCGCAGTCCGATCCAGTCGTTGCCGGACGCGGCACCAGCCGAGCGCACAGGCACGATGGAGGGTAGCGTCACGTCGCTGCCAAGGGCTGCGGACGACGCCAGCCGGCGCACGCTGCCGCCGGTGGCTTCAGCCGGCGCCTTCAGCCGGCTTTCGGTGGAAATGACGTCGGCGAATTCCGGGGCGTTGACCGGCCCGACATGGGCGAGCGCGGTGAGGTCGCCATTGGCGACCTGATAGAGGCCGATCTCGCTGGTCTCGACGCTGCCGAGGAAGACGCCGGGCTCGGATTTCTCGAGCTTGACGGTCAAGGTCTTGCCGGATGGGGTGATGATCTGCGCGGGGCCGGGATCGTCGGCCATCGTCTGGCGGCGGATTTCCAGCACCATGCCGCGGCCGTCGGCGGTCAGCCGCTCTTCCTCGAGCTCAGGCTCCTTCATCAGCCAGTGGGCGATGCGCCGGTAGAGCTGGACATGCGGGCCGCCGCCCTCGAAGCCGCGCGCCCACAGCCAGCCCTGATCGGACAGCAGCATGCCGACGCGGCCTTCGCCCTTACGGTCGAGCAACAGCAGCGGCCGGTTGTCGGCGCCCTTCATCACCACTGCGCCTTCGGGATTCTGCACGCCGATGGTGCGGAACCAGCGGCTCCAGTGCGGCGGCTCGGTGGCAGAGCCATCCAGCCCACGCGTCACCGGGTGGCGCTGGCCGAGTTCGGTGAGGCGCGGATAGAAGGCCTTGTCGACCACCTCGCCGGTCGGCATCGCCGGCAGGGCGGACATCAGCGGCGTACGCGCGATCGAGCTTTCGCCGGCATATTCGGGGCCGGCCGCGATCAGCAGCGCGCCGCCCTTTTCGACATATTCGGAGATGTAGTCGTAATAGAGGATCGGCAGCACGTCGCGGTGCTGGTAGCGGTCGAAAATGATGAGGTCGAAATCCTTGATCTTCTCGACGAACAGTTCGCGGGTCGGGAAGGCGATCAGCGATAATTCGTTGATCGGCGTGCCGTCCTGCTTTTCCGGCGGCCGCAGGATGGTGAAATGGACGAGATCGACCGAGGCGTCGGATTTCAGCAGGTTGCGCCAGGTGCGTTCGCCGGCATGCGGCTCGCCGGAGACGAGCAGCACGCGCAAGTTCTCGCGAATGCCGTCGATGAGCGCGATGGCGCGGTTGTTGGTGTCGGTCAGTTCGCCCGGTTCGCGATCGATGGCGAGTTCGACGATGTTGCGGCCGGCGCCCGGAATGGTGACCTGCAACGGCATCGCCTGGCCGACAGTGGCGTGCTCGACCGCGACCTGTTCGCCATTGACCGAAACGCGCACATCGACCGGGCCGGTCTCGTTTTCGGTCGAGACGACGCGGTAGGTCATGTCGAGCGGCTTGCCGACAAGGCCGAAGCGCGGGGCGTTCTCGAAACGTATGCGGCGATCCTTCTCGTGATCGTTGCCGGTTATCAGCGCATGCAGCGGAGCGTTGAAATCGGGCGCTCCCGGGGGGGCGTCATGGACCTCGCCATCTGTGATCATGATGGCGCCGCCGATCCGTGACGGCGGCACGTCGCGGAAGGCGCCTTCAAGCGCGCCGAACAG
This sequence comes from Mesorhizobium sp. M7A.F.Ca.CA.002.05.1.1, assembly GCF_003998335.1. Lineage (NCBI taxonomy): Bacteria > Pseudomonadati > Pseudomonadota > Alphaproteobacteria > Hyphomicrobiales > Phyllobacteriaceae > Mesorhizobium > Mesorhizobium sp. M7A.F.Ca.CA.002.05.1.1. The sequence goes on from NZ_RZQI01000005.1 coordinate 24,964, forward strand.
CCGTGTCTCGGTGCGTTCCTCGGCGGCCTCGGATTTGCCGGCCTCGACGACGCGCACGTCGAACTGCTTGAAGCGGCCAAGCCGCTGCTGCAGCCCGGCCAACGCCTCGTCGGTCTGCTTGGTGCGGTCGCCGATATCCTGGCTCTGGCTGCGGTCGACGACGAGGGCGACAACGCTTTTCAGCGGCTCGCGCTCCTCGTTGAGGAACACCGGGTTGAACAAAGCGGCGGCGAGCGCCAGAAGGGCGATGAAGCGGAAGACCGAACCGCGCTGGCGAAACCACAGGCCGACCAGCGCAAGCAGCGCCAGCGGCACCAGCGCCAAGGTCAGCAGTGGCCAGGAGATCAGCGGTTCGAAGGAGATCGACCAATTCATTCCTTACCCTCCTCTTTTTGGGGAGGGTTTATCCGCGACCGGAGGGCACCAAACAAACTCATTCTACTGCCCCAGCCGTTCGAGCAGTATGGGTACGTGCACCTGGTCGGATTTGTAGTTGCCGGTCAGCATGTACATCATGATGTTGACGCCGGCGCGCAGCGCGTAGATGCGCTGCATCGGGTCAGCCGGCACGGTTGGCAGCAGCGCATCGCCGTTCTCGTCGACCGCCCAGGCGCCAGCGAAATCATTGGCGGTGATCATGATCGGCGAGACGCCATCGCCGGTACGCACCGGCCGGTTCTCGGCGTTGCTGGCGTCGAGCGAGGCCTCGACCCAGAGCGGGCTGCCGGCGAAGCGGCCGGGGAATTCGGGCAGGATGAAGAAGGATTTGGTCAGCACGTGGTCGGACGGTACCGGTTCCAGCGGCGGCACGTTGAGATTGCCGAGGATGTCGCGCAGCCGCTCCGTCGCCGGGCTGGTCGAATCGGCGCCGATGCCGTTGGCGAACTGGTCGCGGGTGTCGAACAGCACCGTGCCGCCTTGCTGCATATAGGCGTCGACGCGGGCGATCGCTGCCTGGCTGGGCATCGGTGCGGCCGGATCGATCGGCCAGTAGATCAGCGGATAGAACGACAGCTCGTCCCGGGAGATGTCCACACCGGCCGGCTCGCCCGGTTCCAGCGCCGTCTTCTCGACCAGGAATCGCGTCAGCCCCTCGAGCCCGGCGCGGCTGATCGAATCGTCGCCCGGCACACCGGTCAGCACATAGGCGATGCGGGTCTTCGAAATCGCCTCGATGGCAATTTCGTCACCCGGCTTGGCGTCGTCGGCGCGGGCAAGGTCGGCATGACCGAACAAGCTACCCAGCGCAATCAGGACGGCGGCGGTGGTTGTCACGGCACCGGCG
>NZ_RZQI01000601.1:0-3758 GCF_003998335.1 Mesorhizobium sp. M7A.F.Ca.CA.002.05.1.1
CCTGGGTTTGGCGTCTTGTCTGCGTCGATGAAGATCGGCACCAGCGCGGCGCCCGCCGGCAGACCGGCGCTTGCAGCCATCACGTCGCGGTCCTTCCAGTAGAAGATGTTCTTCGCCACGTCGTTGTCGGGAAGCATCATCGACGGCTTGCCCGGCAGCGGGTTGCGGGCCAGCCCGGTGACCGTCACACTGCCAGCCACCTGTCCCTTGGCGCGCTTGGCGGCGTCCTTCAGATCGTAAGGCACGAAGCCGCGATTGATCAGGACGAAGCGTCCGTCGTCGAGCGCCAGCGGCGTGTAGACATTGAAGCCGGCATCACCCTCCCAGGTCGCGTAGAAATGGCGTTCGCCTTGATGCAGGAACGTGCCGGTGACGGTGACAGGCGTATAATCGACATCGCCGGTGGCGGCGAACTCTTTCTCGACCGCAACCAACGGCAACGGAGCCGAATGGGTGCGCTGGTCGATGGTCTGCAGAAGGCCTTCCTTCCAATACAGGCGCTGCATCTGCCAGGTGCCGAGCACCAGCAGGATCAGGAACAGCACAAGGCCAAGGCCGAGCAGCAATGCCGATCGCGGCCGCGAACGACCGTCAGTTTTAATGGAAGCCTCGCTCATTCGCCGCGATCCAGCCGGCCCTCGGCCGCTTGGTTGCGGTATTGCAGCGTCAGCAGCACGCCCTTGATCAGCCGCAGCGCCGTCAAGCACAGCACAACAGCCAGCGGAATCCAGACCAGCAGATGCAGCCAGAGCGGCGGGCTGAACGTGACTTCTACCCAGAGCGCCAGGCCGACGATGATAAAGCCGATGATCAGGATCACGAACACCGCCGGCCCGTCGCCGGCATCAGCGTAGGAATAATCGAGGCCGCAATTGACGCATCGCTTGCCGACGGTGAGGAAGCCGGAAAATAGCCGCCCCTCGCCGCAGCGCGGGCAACGGCCATGCAGGCCGGCCGAGATCGGATCGATCGGCGGCCAGATCGCCCTATCTTCACTCTTGGAAGAGTCGTCGCTCATTGCTTACCGCTCGATTTCAGATCGACCGGCAACCAGTTCATCTTGCCACTCATTGCCTACCGCTCGATCTCGATCGGTGTGCCATCGGCCACCATCGCCCAGATTTCGTCCATATCGGAGTCCGTAACCGCAATGCAGCCGTCGGTCCAGTCGACCAATTGAAGCAGCCAGCCCCACCAGCCATAACCGTTTGGCTGGCCGTGGATCATGACCATGCCGCCCGCGTCGACATTGCGCGCCCTGGCGGCCGCCAGATCGTCGGTATTGGGGTACGAAATATGGATCGATCTGTGCGCGATGCTGTTCGGGTTGCGCCAGTCGAGGACATAGTTCCCCTCGGGCGTGCGTTGATCGCCCTCCTGGTGCTTATGCCCGACAGGATCGCCGCCGAGTGCGATGCCGTAGCTGCGCAGGATCTTGCCGTCGCCGATGAGTTCCAGCCGGCGTTCGGCTTTGTGGACACGCACCAGATCCACCTTCTCGCCGGCAAAGGCCGGGAGTGCCGCGATCATCAATGCGCAAATGGCCCGGAAAATTGTCAGCCGCATTGGCTATCGATCAGCGATCATTGCGCCAAAAAGAAGAAGGCGGCCACATTGCCGCGGCCGCCCCTCCCCAAACGGAAATTCCTCAGGCCAGGATCAGTGGCCCTCGATCACCGCGCCGACCGATCCCCAGACGTAGATCGAGGCGAACAGGAACAGCCAGACCACGTCGACGAAGTGCCAGTACCAGGCGGCCGCCTCGAAGCCGAAATGTTGTTTGGGGGTGAAATCACCCTTCATCGCCCGGATCAGGCAGACCAACAGGAAGATGGTGCCGATGATGACGTGGAAACCGTGGAAGCCGGTCGCCATGAAGAAGGTGGCGCCATAGATGGAATCCTTGAAGGCGAACGGAGCATGCATGTACTCGTACGCCTGCACCATGGTGAACAGCATGCCGAGGCCAACAGTCAGCACCAGGCCGTTGATCAGGCCTTTGCGATCGCCATGGATGAGCGAATGGTGCGCCCAGGTCACCGTGGTGCCGGACAGCAGCAGGATGACGGTGTTGTAGAGCGGCAAATGGAAGGGGTCGAGAACTTCCATGCCCTTCGGCGGCCAGACACCGCCGGTAAACGCGGTGCGGGCATATTGCTGGACTTCGCTCGGAAACAGGCTGGCATCGAAATAGGCCCAGAACCAGGCAACGAAGAACATCACCTCCGAGGCGATGAACATGATCATGCCGTAGCGCAGATGCAGCGACACGACACGCGTGTGATGGCCCTCATGCGCTTCCTTGATCGTGTCCGACCACCAGGCGAACATGGTGTAGAGGATGATCACGAGACCGATGAAGAACAGCCATGGATTGGCGATGTTGAAGCCGAAGATCGGGAACGAGCCGCCCTTCAGGTATTCCATCAAGCAGACGCCGCCAAAGGCGGCGACAAGTGCGCCTACCGATCCCAGGAAAGGCCACGGGCTCGGGTCAACGAGATGATAGTCATGCTGTGGTTTTGCGTGCGCGTCTGCCATATCAACCCCCGAGATTTGCTTCGGTATTCGAAATTGTCTTGCTATTGCCCTTGGCCGGCTCCGAGGAGGCGACCGGCTTGGCCTTCTCGACCGGGAACATCGTATAGGACAGCGTGATCGTCTTCACGTCCTTCAGTTCCGGCACATTGACGATGTCGGGGTCCACGTAGAACAGGACCGGCATGTCCAGTGTCTCGCCGGGCTTCAGCGTCGTGTCGGTGAAGCAGAAGCACTCGACCTTGTTGAAATAGGGACCCGCCAGTTCAGGCTGCACGTTGAAGGTGGCGCGGCCGGTCACGGGACGATCGAACTTGTTGGTCGCCTGATAGTGCGCCTGCACGGTCTCGCCGATCTTCATCGTCATCGAGCGCTGGACCGGCTGGAACTCCCACGGCACGCCAGCGATGTTGGCATCGAAGCGGACGGTGATCTCGCGGTCGAGCACGCGGCCGGCATACTGCTTCTCGGCACGTTGCGTCGTGCCGCCATAGCCGGTCGCCTGGCAAAACATCTTGTAGAGCGGGACCGCGGCATAGGCCATGCCGATCATGCCGGTGAAAAAGGCGAGGCAGACAGCCGCGACGATGACGTTGCCGTTCTTGCCAGCCGCTTTTTTGGAGGTCCCGACGCTCATCACATCGTGCCCAGATTGTGGCCGAACTTCACGATCGTCGCGATGTAGAAAATGACCACCAGCAGCGCCAGCGCCACACCGATGGCGATAGAACGGCTGCGCTGCGCCTTCTTCTGACGCTCGGTCAACGTGACGGTCTCGAGCTTTTCCTCGATCATGGTCATGCTCCACCCATGGCAAGCGCGCGTTCGACAACGCTGTCGGCCAGATAGGCAGCGAAGATGGCGAAGAGATAAAGCAGCGAATAGGCGAACAGGGCCTTGGCCGGTTTCATGACGCGGTCATCGTCGGCCATGCTAAGCACTTTCCACGCGTACCAGACAAAACCGACTCCCAGAAGCAGGGCGGCCACGCCATAGAACGGCGTGGTGTAGCCAAGCAGCCACGGCAGCACGCCGACCGGGGCCAGCACCAGCGCATAGGCGAAGATCTGGCGGCGGGTCGAAGCGTGGCCGGCGACGTTGGGCATCATCGGAATGCCGGCCTTGGCATAGTCCTCGGACTTGAACAGCGCCAGCGCCCAGAAATGCGGCGGCGTCCACAGGAAGATGATCAGGAACAAGACAATGCTTTCGAGGCTGAC
>NZ_RZQI01000602.1:0-3753 GCF_003998335.1 Mesorhizobium sp. M7A.F.Ca.CA.002.05.1.1
GGCGTGGACCCCTCGCAATCCTGGGTGGTCGCCGAAAGCATCCGCCGGCGTATCAGGGAGATGGAATTCTCACCCGGCGGCAGGCCTTGTCCGCTTTCCGTCAGCATCGGCGGCACAAGCTTTACCGGCCCGATCACCTATGAGAAAATCTTCTCCGCTGCCGACAAAAGGCTTTACACGGCCAAGTCGAACGGACGCGATCAAGTCAGCTTCGATCCGGCCGGAACGTCTCCGGCGCCTCTGCCCGGGGTTGCCACCGTGCATTGATGGGTGACTCGGGACCGTCGCGCAGCAGTGCTTTGGCTGCCGACATCACGCTAAAGAGATAGTTTTCTCACGCCTGAAGCGCCAGATATCGAAAATCTGTCGACTTATACGCCTTGCTTCGACCAGGAGCTTTTCCGCGGGACTCCGCTTTGGAGCGGAATTTGCGCTGGCTCTCACGAGCCGCTCCTCACTAAGAAGGCTGGTCAACCCGAAGGCCTTCTCACGAATAAGGTCATTTTGCACACACAGTGCGGGCAACAGTTGGTAGATCGCTTTGCTTGACGATGTCGGAAGCGACGGATCGAAGATAACGTGATCGGCGGGCGCATCGAGACTTCGGGCGATCAGATCGCGCGCTGCTTGCTTCGAAATGATGTACCCGGCCGCTCCGATGTGGAACCCATATAGCCTAACAACCGAAAACACCCGACTGACGCAGGTGCGCTTCATCGCGATAACGGTTTTCTTTAGGTAGGTTTCCAGCTTGACGATATCGGCGTTGGCCGGAATCCATCCATCATCGGAAAGCATTGGGCCAGCTGCTTCGGACAACAGGACATCATCCTCGAAGATCGCACCAAAGGCATCCTCACCATCTGCGATGATGGTCCAGCAAACCTTGTGGCTCATAAGGCAAGCCGCTTCCGTGGGAGTTAAACTTGGTGAAGTCGCAGCAAATTCCGGTCGATGCAACGCGTCTACGGCAGGAACCCGGTCGAACGAAACACCAACCTTCGCGAATTCAGCCGTGACATGGGCAAGTCGATCGGGAGACCGATCGAGGTTAATAACCATACATTTCATTGATGCCCCCCACAGGCTATCGGTCGATAATTACTGCCTTGACCTTGAAATAACTTGCTTAACTAACTTGAAATAACTTGCTTAACTAAATAGCGAGACTCTGCAAGGGGTAGGCGACGCAGCTTAGGCTGCCAGTGATGTTTTTGAGCAATAGATGGACGACTTAGCACTCACCGAATGCCCCCGTATTGACGCAACCTGCGTAATGGGCGACCGATATCTCGGGCAGCTAAATACCAGCTGAAGGTAGATATCTCTGTTCACAGCGATTTTTCAGCAGCTGCGTTAGCTCTGCTCGGCCACAAGTAAGGCCACCGATCGCCATGTGGGCAGCACGGCAACGGCCAGATTTTCACTATCGGCAAACAGCCGGCCAAGCTAACAAAGCGCAGCGACCATGATCCATTTGTTCAACGGCTTTCAGGATCCCTTCGGCGGCAGTGACCTTGAAGCTCTGGAACTGTACCGGCTGTTGAGTGCCGATTCCGAGGTGCATCTGTGGGCAACCTCCTCCAGCGTGTCCGGCGAGTTGATGCGGAACTTCCCGATTCGCCGCGTCTCGCTGTCGAAGTGGGATGTCCCGAATGGCGGCACCTACGTCTTTCTCGGCTCGCATTGGCGCAACAAGGTGTGGCCTTACCTGATCCCGCGGCCGCGCCGGCTGATCTATGTCTTCAATACCTTTCACCCGAAAATCATCGCGCTGACGACGCGCATGCCCCGCATGCTGAACTGGCCAGACGCCGAACTGGTGCTGATTTCCGATTTTCAGAGACGGATGCTGCGGGTCGATGGCGTCGTGCATCCATCGCTGATCGATGTCGAACGTTTTTCACCCCGGCGTCTGGCTTCGGATCGTCCGTTCACCGTCGGACGCTTGAGTCGCGACGGGCCGGGCAAACATCATGCCGATGACATACCCCTCTACGAGACATTGCTGGCCGAGGGCACAGCCTTGCGGATTCAGGGCGGGGCAGGGCTCAAGGACAGCCTCATGCCGCATCCGCAACTCGAACTGTTCCCACCCGGCCGATTTTCCGCCGAAGAGTTTCTGCGGACGCTCGACGTGTTTTATTATCGCACCGGTTGGCATGTGGAGACCTTCGGTCGCGTCGTGTTGGAGGCGATGGCCTGCGGTTTGCCTGTGGTCTGCCATTCCCATGGCGGCTATTCCGACCACATAAGGCATGGCGAAAACGGTTTCTTGTTCGAGACGACTGAACAGGCGTTGCGCATCCTTGCCGATCTCAAAGCCGATCCGGCATTGCGGGCGACAGTGGGAAAAAGGGCGAGGGAGTCCTTCGAACAGATCTATTCTTCCCAAGCTGTGCGACAGAGGCTGGATTTCTATTTGCGTTAGCCCGGCGTCTGAAACCGTCTGCCCGGCCGGTTTGGCATCCAGATCGACATCGCGTTAAAGGGTGAGCACCCGAATGGCCTCCGGGTGGGTGGTGGGCTTCGGCGCGGAAACAGACTGTGCAGGACTTCTATCGATGACATTGATGGGCGCGGCGGCACTGCTGATCCTGATCCTGACTTACGCCGGTGTTGCAATTGGCCGCATCCCCGGCCTGCGCCTCGACCGGGCGGGGATCGCGCTTCTCGGCGGGGCCGCGATGATCGCCATCGGCGCGCTCAGCATGGAGGATGCCTACCGGGCGATCAATTTCGACACCATCACGCTTCTGCTCGGCATGATGATCGTGGTGGCGCATCTGAAGGTGTCAGGCGCCTTTCGCGGCCTTGGCGCCATCGCCATCGAGCACGCGCACGCGCCCTTCATGCTTTTGGTGATGGTGACGCTGCTGACCGGCGTGCTGTCCGCCTTCCTGGTCAACGACGCCATCTGCCTCGTCATGGCGCCGATCGTCGTCCATGTCACCCGTGTGATCAAGCGCAACCCGATCCCCTATCTGATCGCCACCGCCACCGCGTCGAATTGCGGCAGCGTCGCCACCATCACCGGCAATCCGCAAAACATGGTCATCGGCGCGCTGTCGGGCATTTCCTATCCGGCCTTTTCGGCAGCGCTGGCTCCGGTCGCCCTTTTCGGCCTCGTCGCGGTCGTTGTCATCATCCGCATCGTCTACCGGGCCGAATTCGCCCGAACGGTCCAACTGACGCCCGAGGTCTCGCGTGGCCGCATGCACAAGGGGCAGGTGCTGAAGGCGGTGGTGGTCTGCATCGGGCTGGCAATCGCCTTCTTCGCCGGTGTGCCTGTCGCCAAGGCCGCGCTCATCGGCGGCGCCATCCTCTTGCTTACCCGGGCGATCAAGCCGGAACGCATCTACCGCGAGATCGACGGTCCGCTGCTGTTCATGTTCGCCGGTCTGTTCGTGGTCGTCGCCGGCGCCGAAAAGACGCTTCTTTCGCCAGACATGATCGCCTCGGCAAAGGACCTCGGGCTGGACGATGTCTGGCGTCTGTCCGGATTCACCGCGGTGCTTTCCAACATCATGAGCAATGTCCCGGCCGTGCTGGCGCTGCGGCCTTTCATACCCGGCCTGGAAAACCCCGAGCGCGCCTGGCTGGTCGTCGCCATGAGCTCGACACTGGCCGGCAATTTCACGCTGCTGGGTTCGGTCGCCAATCTGATCGTCGCCGAACAGGCACGCGCCGCCGGCACGACGCTGTCGTTCGGCGCTTTTTTCAAGGTCGGCTTGCCGCTGACGCTGATAACGC
>NZ_RZQI01000603.1:0-3745 GCF_003998335.1 Mesorhizobium sp. M7A.F.Ca.CA.002.05.1.1
CCCGAAGGTTAGGACCTTTTGCCCGATGCCCTATGATCTCGTCATCCGTCACGCGACGCTGATCGCCGGCGACGGATCGAAGCCTCTCGAGGCCGACATCGCCGTCACCGGCGACAGGATCGTCGCCATCGGTCAGCTGGACGATGCAACGGGCAGCGAGGAAATCGACGCCGCGGGTAAGGTGGTCGCACCTGGCTTTATCGACGTGCACACTCATGATGACGGCGCGCTTTTGGCGCCACGTGGCATGGACCCGAAGATCAGCCAGGGCGTGACGACGGTGATCGCCGGCAATTGCGGCGTCAGCCTGGCGCCGTTGCTTCTCAACACGACACCACCGCCGCCCTTCACGCTGGTCGGCGGCCGGGAGAGTTTCCGTTTCGATCGTTTTGCCGACTATGTCGCCGAGCTCAAACGGCGCGGCATCGCCACGAACGCGGCTCTATTGGTCGGCCACACCACTTTGCGCCAGCGCTGCATGCCGGTGACCGACCGTCCGGCCAACGAAGCGGAGACGGTGGCGATGCAGGAGGCGGTGGCCGAGGCGATGGCCGAGGGCGCCTTCGGGCTCAGCACCGGGCTCGACTATCCGCCGGCGGTCAACTCTTCGACCGAAGAGGTCAAGGCACTCGCCGCAACGGCGGCCGACCTCGGCGGCCCCTATGTCACCCATACCCGCAACTATTTCGAGACGATGGACGAGGCGATCGAGGAAGCGATCGACATTGCCGATCATGCCAGCGGCAAGCTGTTCATTTCGCACCATCAATGCACCGGCCGCGCCAATTTCGGCAAGAGCCGTCCGTCCTTGGAAAGAATCGATCAGGCGCGCAAAACGATGGACATCGGCATGGATGTCTATCCCTATGCCGCGAGCTCGACGGTGCTGCGACTGGAGCGCTGCGACACGGGTCTGAAGATCCTCGTCACATGGTCCGATCCGCATCCTGAAATGGCGAGGCGCGAGATCGCCGACATCGCGCGCGAATGGAACTGCAGTGAGCGCGAGGCGGGCCAGCGCCTGCTGCCGGCGGGCGCCGTCTACTTCCAGCTGGACGAGACGGATGTGCGCAACATCATCGCGCACCCGCGCACGATGATCGGCTCGGACGGCCTGCCGCACGATATCCATCCGCATCCGCGCCTATGGGGCACGTTTCCGCGCGTGCTCGGCCATTACGCCAGGGATGTCGGCCTGTTCAGCCTGCAGGAGGCGGTGTTCCGCATGACCGGCCTGCCCGCGCGTGAATTCGGCATCCAGCAACGCGGCCTGCTGGCCGAAGGCAATTTCGCCGACCTCGTCATCTTCGATCCGGCGACGATCATCGACACCGCCACTTTCGAGGAACCGCGCCGGCCCGCCGCCGGCATCGAGCATGTCTTCGTCAACGGCGTGTCCGTGTGGACTGACGGCAAGGCGACCGGATCGCTGCCGGGCACGGTACTCAAGCCCTCAGCTTCAAAGGTTGTCCGAGGCACATGCGGCTGCGGCGCCGATCACAAGGCCTCGTAGATCCGGTCCACCATCTCAAGCGTGTAGACGAACTCAACCGGCCGCGTGCAGCGCCAGCCGTCGAAAGGCTGGCCGGCAAGCGCCTTCAGCGCCTCGGGAAGGCGCAGGATGCCGCCGCCATAGAGCCGGTTGGCCATGTCGAGCATGCCGATGCGGTGCATGGCTTCGCTCATGCTGCCACAGGCCTCCTTGACCAGCCAGACCCTGAACCCCTGATAGACTGCGTCGAACACGCTCTCGGTCACGCAGCTGTCGGTCAGCACCCCGGTCACGATCAGGTTCTCGACCTTGAGGTCGGCAAGCCGTCTTGAAAGGTCGGTGCGGCGAAAGGCGCTCGGCCAGTGCTTGTGGATGACGATGTCGCCGGGCATCGCCGCCACCTCGGCGCAGATCGCGGCGCCATCGCTGCCGGCCACGGCGGAGCGGAATTCCTCGGTCAGGGTTTCCTCCTGCCTTACATAGCCGTCGCGTTCTTCCGGCTGCACCCAGGCTTGCGCATGGATGACGGGCACGCCTGCTGCGCGGGCGGCTTCGATCAGCGCGGCGGCATTGGCGAGCACCGCGTCATAGCCGATGACCGGCCAGGCGGCTCCGGGACGGTACTCGTTTTGCAGATCGATGACGAGCAAGGCGGTCGCGGCAAGGTTCATGGCTGTCCCGGGGGGTTGTCGAAGTGGGTGACGAATTGAAGAAGCAGGCGGATCGCCTGGTCGAGATCGGCGATTTCCATGGCTTCATGCGGGTTGTGGCTGCCATTCTCGTTGCGCACGAAGATCATGGCGGTCGCAATACCGGCGCCGGCAAAGCTTGCCGCATCATGCCCCGCTCCGCTCGGCACATGCGGCGCCGGAATTTGCAGTTCGGCGGCGGCGCGGTCCAGCCTCGCTATCAACGCCGGCGACATCGTCGTCGGCTCCCAGGTGAAGCGCGGTCCGGCCTCGAAGCTGACGCCGCGCTTCTTGCCTACTTCTGTGAAAAGCGCGTGCAGCCTTGCCTCGATCCGGTCCAGCACGGCGGCCTCGGCGCTACGCACATCGAGTGTGAAGCGAAGCTCGCCCAGGACGCGGCTGCCGCCGTGTTGCGCAGGATCGGACTGCACGCGGCCGAAGGTGATGGTGGCTTCATGGCCGTCGCGCTCGAGCGCGTCCCATTCCGCTTCAAGGCCGGCGACCAGATCGGCAAAGCCGAGCACGCTGTCATGCCGGGCGAAGCGCGGCTCGGCGCCGGAATGCGCGTAGGCGCCGAGGCAGGTCGCGTCGACATAGCGAAACCCGCCGGCGATCCCGGTGACGATGCCGACCGGCGCGCCGGATGCGACAAGGCGTGGTCCCTGCTCGATATGCACTTCGACGAAAGCCGCGATCCGTCCGGCATCGATGCCCGGCACGCCGCGCTGCACGGCATCAGGGTCGAAACCTTCCTCCAGCATATGGTCAGCCAGCGTGCGTCCGCTGTCCGACCGCTTCGCTTCCAGCGCTATCGGCTCCAGCAGGCCGACAGCTGCCTGGCTGCCGGGATAGGACAGCGGAAACCAGACCGCTTCCTCGGCGCGGGTCGCCAGCACGATCAGGTCGCGCGGCAATTGGATGCCTTGCCCGACCAGTTCGGCCATCACGGCCAGCCCTGCCACCACACCCGCGGCGCCGTCGAAATTGCCGCCATGCGGCACGCTGTCGAGATGCGAACCGAGAACGATCATCGGCAAATCCGGATTACGGCCCTTCAGCGTCAAATAGAGATTGCCGGCGGCATCGACGCGCGCCGTGGCGCCGAGCTGCTCGGCTTCGTCGCGAATGAGGGCGTGGGCAAAACGCTCGCCGGGCCCATAAGCCGCGCGGGTTACGCCCGGTGGGTCGGCCGTGGCTTGCGCAAGCCTCTCCAGCAGATGCCCGGCCAGCCTGCCGCCGCCAGTCAGCGCGGCACTGCTCATCAAGCAACCTGCCTGGCTTGAGGATCGACGCCGCGCAGCCGGTGTGGCGTGAGATCGTCCATCGAAACGCCCTGCCTAGCGACATCGTCCGGAAAACCCTTGCCGGCGATCAGACTGGCACAGACGCGCGACAGCGCCGGTGAGGTCTTGATGCCGTAACCGCCCTGCCCGACCAGCCAGATAAAGTCTGGAACCTCATCATCCGGCCCGACCACCGGCGATCCGTCGGCGACGAAGGTCCGCAAGCCCGCCCAGGAGCGCGACACGCGCTGCACCTCGATCGTGGTCACCCTTTCGAGACG
>NZ_RZQI01000604.1:0-3740 GCF_003998335.1 Mesorhizobium sp. M7A.F.Ca.CA.002.05.1.1
GCTCCATGGTGGTCGCGTCGACCGCGCATTTCGACCAGTCGAGCAGCAGATCGCCGTCGGTGACGGAGAATTCCACGAACCGCTTGGGATCGGCGGCGAAGGCCTGGCGCATGCTGGCGGGCGCCGCCGCGCGGTGGTCACGCAAGGCGGCGAGCTGTTTTTGAAAGGACGATTGATCCACTGCCAAACTCCGAGACCTCGAGCCATCATTACGGACCGGATGTTTCCGGCGCGTGTCGTCGCGACAATCTATCGGGCCGAACTCCACCCGTTTCAATGCGCAGCGATGACGCACACCGTCACCCCAGCGATGACGCAGACGTCACGCGGCGATGACGCAGACGTCACGTACGGTGTCATCGCCGGGATGAGGCGCCGCGTCACCCCAGGATGGCGCAACGCGGCATCAAAAGGACGTGAAGGATCACTGGCATAAATCCCAACGATCAGAAAAATTGATTGGCGCAACCCCTTGTGCCACGGTTACGTTCGGCTGGTCCAGCCAAGCGAAAAAGGCTGGCCATCGAGGAAATCTCCCATGCCACAGCGAAACGACACGGCGATATGGTCCGGCCTGTTCCGGATTTCGGCTGAATCCGGCCAAACCCTGCAGGCGCAGATCCGCCAAGCCATCGTAGCCGCCATTCTCGACCGCCAGATCGCCGCTTCGATGCCGCTTCCTTCCTGCCGGATCCTGGCCGAAAAACTTGGCGTGGCTCGCGGAACCGTGGTGCTGGCGTTCCAGCAGCTCGTCGACCAGGGTTTCCTGGTGGCGCGCGAGCGGCGTGGACATTTCGTCAATCCCGATGTGCTGGCGACACCGGCCAAGCCGCACCAGAAGGCGCCCGACCAGGCCAACGAGATCGACTGGAAGGCACGCCGCAAGATCGCCGCCAGCGACATGCCGCCGCCGGCCAAGCACGAGAACTGGATCAAGTCGTCCTATCCCTTCGTCTACGGGCAGTTCGACCCGGCGCTGTTCCCGACCGCCGAGTGGCGCGAGTGCAACCGCATGGCGCTTGCCGTGCTGGAAATCCGTAACTGGGCGTCCGACATGGTCGACCGTGACGATCCGCTGCTGATCGAGCAGATCCAGGCGCGGCTCCTGCCCCGGCGCGGCATCTTCGCCAATCCGGACGAGATCATCGTCACGCTGGGCGCTCAGAACGCGCTCTACATGCTGGCGACGCTGCTGATGTCCAAAGGCTCCAAGGTGGCGATGGAAGACCCAGGCTATCCCGACGCCCGCTCGATCTTCCGCCTTGCGGGCGCTGAGATACAGCCGGTGCCGGTCGACCAGTCCGGCATCGTAACTACTTCTATTGCCAACGATTCCGGGTTCGTCTTCGTCACGCCAAGCCATCATTGCCCGACCATGGTGCCGTTGTCGGCGGAGCGGCGGCAGGATCTTCTGGCGCGCGCCAACCGCTACAACCAGATCATCATCGAGGACGGCTATGACAGCCAGCTTCTCGACGAGGCACCGCAGCAAGCGCTGAAGAGCCTCGATCGCTCCGGCCGCGTCGTCTATGTCGGCTCGATGTCCAAGACGCTGGCTCCGGGCCTGCGGCTCGGCTACATCGTGGCGTCCGCCGGACTGATCGCGGAGCTCAGGGCGCTGCGCCGCTTCATGCTGCGTCACCCGCCGGCCAACAATCAGCGCGCCGTAGCGCTATTCCTGTCGCTCGGCCACCACGAGGCGCTGGTGCGGCGGCTGTCTTCAGCCTTCGACGAGCGGCGCAAGCGGCTGGTCCATGCGATTTCCGCCTTCCTGCCGGAATGGCGTTCGACCGATTCGGCCGGCGGCACGTCGCTGTGGCTCGAAGGGCCGCGCGGCACCGATTCGCGCGGGCTGGCCGAGGCAGCCGCCTCGCGCAGCGTCATCATCGAGCCAGGCGACCGTTTCTTCGATCGCACTGAAAAGCCTTCGCGTTTCATGCGGCTGGGCATCTCGTCGATCGCACTGCAGCACATCGAGCCAGGCATTCGCGAACTGGCCACGGCCGCCGGACGCAGACCCGCGGCCGCCTGATCCATCGTCGATCTCTCGTGACCGGAGCCGTTCGCAGCGGCTCCGGTATTTTAGCTCTGGCACATGGAACTGGGCCAGCTGGCCCATAGGATGGGCCAGTGCCAGCGGCATAGTCGGCGTCAGGGGAAGAAGCAGGCCGATGGTGGATCAACCGCCACGAGTTCCTGCCGACGAAGGTGGAGTGCTTCCATGCCAGTGGCTGTCGAACAGCAGGACACGCCGGCGAACCGTCGTCCGCAGCGCTCCGGTCTTCGCGAAACAGGACATGCCATGCGATCATCTCCCCTGGTGGAGGATACCAGACCACAGCACAAGGCCATCGAGGGCGGCGGCTACGGGCCGCTGCGCGGGGATGACCGCGAGCGTATCCACGAGGGCGTGCTGACGCTTTTGGAGACAGTGGGTTTCGCCAACGCCATTCCTTCCTGCATAAAGGTGCTGACCAAGGTGGGGGCGGTCCACGGCGACGATGGCCGGGTCCGCTTTCCGCGCGCGCTCGTGCTCGACACCATCAAGCGAGCGGCACGACATTTCACGCTTCATGGCCAGGACCCCAGGCACGACATGGTGGTCCAGGGCAAGCGCGTGCACTACGGCACGGCAGGCATCGCCGTGCACCTAGTGGATCTGGAGAAGCGCGAGTACCGCGAGTCCAAGCTGCAGGATATTTATGATGCCGCCCGCATCGTCGACGGGCTGGACAACATCCATTTCTTCCAGCGGCCGATGGTGGCGCGCGACATCGCCGATCCGCTCGAGATGGATTTCAACACGCTTTATGCCTGTGTGATGGGAACATCGAAGCACGTCGGAACATCCTTCACCGTGCGTGAGAACGTGAAGCCTGCGCTTGAAATGCTGTACGCCATCGCCGGCGGCGAGGAGAATTTCCGTGCCCGGCCGTTCGTTTCCAACTCCAACTCATTCGTCGTGCCGCCAATGAAGTTCGCCGAGGATGCCTGCGGCGTGCTTGAGGCCTGCGTCGAAGGCGGCATCCCGATCCTGCTGCTGTCGACCGGCCAGTCCGGCACCACGGCACCCGCGGCGATGGCCGGCGCCGTCGTGCAAGCAGTGGCCGAAGTGGTGGCCGGCCTGGTCTATGTCAACGCGCTCAAGCCCGGCCATCCGGCGATCTTCGGCGCATGGCCGTTCATGTCGGACCTGCGCACCGGCGCCATGGCGGGCGGGTCGGCCGAGCAGTCGGTAGCAACGGCGGCCTGTGCCCAGATGGCGCAATTCTACGACCTGCCCGGTGGCTCCGCCGCCGGCATGACGGATTCGAAATTGCCCGATATTCAGTCCGGCTACGAAAAGGGCATCACCAATGTGATGGCCGGCCTCTCCGGCCTCAACCTCGTCTACGAGGCGGCCGGCATGCATGCCTCGCTGCTCGGCTTCTGCCTGGAAAGCCTGGTCATCGACAACGACATGCTCGGTCATTGCCTGGGCTGCGCGCGTGGCATCGACGTGACTGACGAGGCCCTGTCGATCGACAGCATCGCCGAGGTCTGCCTCAAGGGTCCGGGCCACTATCTCGACAACGAACAAACGCTCAAGCTGATGCAGACCGAGCACTTCTATCCCGCCCTCGGCGATCGTTCCTCGCCGAAGGAATGGAACGAAAAAGGCCGGCCTGATATATTGCTGCGTGCGATCACCGAGAAGAAACGCATTCTTGCCGAGCGATTTCCGCGCCACGTGCCAAAAC
>NZ_RZQI01000605.1:0-3734 GCF_003998335.1 Mesorhizobium sp. M7A.F.Ca.CA.002.05.1.1
GGTAAAGGCGGACGGGACCCGCCAAGGCACCCGCAAATCCGCGCATTGCGAGCACGGCCGGGCCGGGCTCGAAATCGACGGACGGACAACTCAAGCTGGTCAACCTGGCGGAATCCTCCACGGCGTATGTCCAGTCGCAAACGAGTCCCCCCAGGACATCGTTCGGCTACGGCATTGTGCAGCGCAACACAAAATATCTACCCGGCTGAAATACTTATGTGAGCAAGTGCTAAAAATTGACAAAACCGGCCGGTTCTCGCCATTTCTGGCGAGTTTCCTCAGAATTAAACCTTGGCGTTTAAATTGTGCCGATATTCCCGCCCCGGTTGATTGAGGGGAGCTCTTGGCTTGAGAGCCTAGTTCTTTGTGAAGTCGCAAGAAATTTTGGAATCTATAGTTTGGCTATATGGGTTCGGTCCTGGCTCCGTGGAGATATGATTTGGAACATTGGCTTTGCGCGGTGCAGCATCGTCTCTGTTTTTTCGTCAACGCCGATTACTCGGCTGACCGCTAACCGTTACACCGCGTCGAACACCACCGTCTGTTCCAGCCCGCCGCCCGGGCGGTTTTCCAGCGTTACCGTGCCCCCGTAGCGCTCGATGATCTCCTTGGCGATGGCGAGGCCAAGACCGGCTCCGGGGACGGATTGCAGGCGGCCGGGGTTGACGCGGAAGAAGGGCTCGAACGCCTTGTTCAGGAGTTCCGTGGGTATGCCCGGGCCATGGTCAGATATGGTCAGCACGGCGCGATTGTCGGCTGCGGCCAGGTCGATGCGGCACGCCTTGCCATGGGTGGCGGCGTTGACGATCAGGTTGCGCAAGGCGCGGCGCAGGCCAAGCGCGCCGGCCCGCACGCAAACCTTGTCCAGGTGCCCGATCGACACGGCATGGCCGAGCGATGCCATCTCGGCTTCGATATCGCGCACCGTCTTTGCCAGGTCGACCGGTTCGACGGCGTCCTGGTTCACCTCTTCGCGCACCAGACGGATGGCGCTGTCGGCGATGCGGTCGAGTTCGTCGAGGTCGTGAAGCCATTTGTCGCGTTCGTCGTCGAGGAATTCGGCGCGCAGCCGCATGCGCGTCATCGGCGTTCGCAGATCATGGCCGGCGGCGGCGACCAGCCGCATGCGGCTTTCCATGGCGGTCCGCAGCCGCGACGAGAGTTGGTTCAGCGCATGCGCGGTGGCCTTGACCTCGGCCGAGCCCACTTCCGGCACCGCCGCCAGCACGCCGTCCGATCCGATCTTGGAGACGGCGGCCTCCAGCATCTCGAGCGGGCGGATCAGCACCGAGGTGAAATAGACCGACACCGCCGTGGCGCCGGCGACGATCAGCGAGATCCAGCCGGCCAGAACCAGCCATTCGCGACGCGGCGGCTTGAGGTGCGGCACCTCCATGATCGCCCAGCGGCTGTCAGGCAGGTGCATCGATGCGATCTGGCCGGGTTCGTCCGCCTTCTCGTTGACGACCGCCGGAAAGTCGAGGCCACGGCGGTGCAGGATGTCATTGAGCATCGCCGTTTCCGCACGAGCCATCTTGCCGCCCGCCGGATGGTCGGCGAATTGCACCCGCAGGACGTCGGGGACCGGCCCCGGCAAAAGCCGCACCACCAGTTCCATCTGTTGGGCAATCCAGGGCACGGTCAGTTCCGGCGGCGGTCCGCCGCCGCGCACGCTGATGACGGCGGCCGTCGCCAGGCCGACGACGCCGACGATCGAGGCGACCAGCAGCATGATGAGACGGCGGCGCAGCGAATTCACGCCTGGCTCTCCACGGTCTCGACGCGCGCGGTGAGCTGGTAGCCGCCATTGCGCACGGTCTTGAACAGCGGCCCGTCGCCGGTGTCGGAAAATTTGCGGCGTAGCCGGCTCACCAGCACATCGACCGAACGCTCGAGCGGGTCGCGCTCGCGGCCTTGCGTCAGGTCGAGAAGCTGGTCACGCGACAAAAGCCGGCCGGGGCGGTCGAGAAACACCTGCAAGAGGTCGAACTCTGCGCCCGTAAGGTCGACGGCCACGCCTTGCGCGTCCGTCACCTTGCGGGTGTCCGGCTCCAGCCTGTAGCCGGCGAAGCGGTACGTACGCGCGCGCAGGGAGGCGGGCGCCTCCTCGGGCGCCGAGCGCCTGAGCACGGCGCGGATGCGGGCAATGAGCTCACGCGGGTTGAACGGCTTGCCGAGATAGTCGTCGGCGCCGAGTTCCAGGCCGATGATGCGGTCGACATCTTCCTTCAGCGCGGTCAGCAGGATGATCGGGGTGTGCGGCTTGCGGTCGCGCAAGCCGCGGCAGATATCGAGCCCCGAGCCGTCCGGCAGCATCACGTCGAGCACGATCAGGTCGAATTGGCCTGAGCCAAGCCGTTGCTCGCATTCGCGCCGGTCCGCCGCCGCCGTGACGCGAAAGCCCTGGCTGTCGAGATAACGCTGGAGAAGCGTCCTGATCTCGCGGTCGTCGTCAACGACGAGGATATGGGGTTGTGACTGCATCAATCGTGCCCTTGCCTTGGCCACGATTATAGGAGGAGCCGCGCCCGAGCGGCATGGAAAATTGCAACCGAACGTTTCCGGGGGCCCGAGGGAAACATTCGGAAACAAATTGCCCTTTTGCGGAAACCTTCGGCAACACGCCGACGCGAAGCGGACAAAGACGCTTCCTATCCTCTGAACTGTCCGAAGCATGAGAGAAAGGAACATCTTTATGCGAAGCAGACTTCTTGCGCTCGGCCTGTTTTCCGTCGCCGCAATTCACCCCGCGCTGGCAGCCCAGCCCGATCCCGGCGCCGGACCAGGCGAGCCGCCACCTGTCGTGGCCATGCAGGACGGCCCAGATCACGGCCCGATGGCTGGACCCGGCCCGCATGAACCGATGCGGCCTGGTTCGCAGGGTTTCGGCCCACAGGGCTTTGGCCCCCGCCGCATGGGTCCGCCGCCGGAGTTCATGCTGGCCGCCCGGCTCGCCGCGCTGGAGACCCGCGTCGGCATCCGCACCGAACAACTCGACGCCTGGCGCGACTACACCAGCGCGCTGCAGGCGGTGCTTTCGCCGCCTCGACCCAACCACGGGCGGCCCGGTAGTGCTGAAGCGAAGGGTCCCGACGCGGCGGGTCCCGGCGGCAAGCCTGATCCTTTCGCGTTCCAGGAAAAGCTGGCCGACGATGTCACCGCCCGCGCGGTTTCGGCCGGTAAACTGAAGGACGCGATCGCGGAACTGCGTGCCAAGCTGACGCCCGAACAACTCGAAGTCCTCGCTTCGGCGGAACGCCCCCATGGATCACCCCCCGGTCCCTGGGGCGGGCCGCCGAACGATGCAGCCGGCCCCAGAGGCCTGCCCAACGATGGCAGGCAGCTCTCGCCCCAGCCCGGGAACGACTGACAACTCTGACCGACTGCACCGGCCGGCCCGGTACCCAACCCGTTCTCGGGCCGGCCGGTTCTCCGGGGGATGGCGGGCGTATCTCCGCCATCCCTCGTTTCAATCACGTCCAGTTCGAATGACGCCAATTCGAACCATGCAATGGAAGCACGACAATGTGGGAAGCCATGATCATGCTGCGGCTGCTCGCGTCCGCCAGCCCGAGGCTCTCGTTCGGTCCTGCCGGGCGCGATATGCCGCTGGCCCTCCCGGTCGACACGCTGAAGGGCGCGATCCGCCTGCGCTTCGCCGCCTGGCGGCTGTCGCTTCCGCTCTCGCAGCCGCTCGACAACCATGGACATCATGACCGCAAGATCGCGTGAAC
>NZ_RZQI01000606.1:0-3732 GCF_003998335.1 Mesorhizobium sp. M7A.F.Ca.CA.002.05.1.1
CCCCCACGTGGGGGAGATGTCCCGCAGGACAGAGGGGGGCGCTGTCCCGCCGGCCTCAGAAAGGATTTTAGTCCAATGAGCGACGATCTTCCCATCCTCTCTCCCAGCGAAGCCCGCATCCTCGGCTGCCTGATCGAGAAGAAAGAGCTGACGCCGGATGTCTATCCGCTGACGCTCAACGCAGCACTGGCCGCCGCCAACCAGAAGACGGCGCGCGAGCCGGTGATGGCACTGGAGCAGACCGAGGTGCACCGGGGGCTGAAGCTGCTCGAACAAAAGGGACTGGTGCGGCAGATGTTCGGCTCGCGCGTCGAGCGCTACGAGCACCAGATGGCGCAGCGCTTCTCGCTGACCACGCCGCAGACCGCTTTGATCGGCCTGCTGTTGCTGCGCGGGCCGCAGACGGCCCATGAACTGCTGGCGCGGGGCGAGCGCATGGCGCGGTTCCCGTCGATCGAAGATCTGCGCGCCGAACTCGACATGCTGATCGGCCGTCGACCGCCACTCATCCAGGAAATCCCGCGCGGACCAGGCCAGCGCGAGGACCGCTACGTTCATCTCCTCAGCGGCCCGGTGGACGTTGCCGCCCTTTCGGTGCAGCGCAGTGCATCGGCCCTGCCTGCTTCCGACCTGGAGGCGCGGTTGGAGGCATTGGAGCAGGAAGTCGCCGCACTGCGCGCTCGCCTGGACGCGCTGGGAGCATAGGCCGGCGCGCGCCTGGGCGCTCGCGCCGGGTCTTACACGGATGCAGCGCTTTCAGCCGAGCCGGGCATCAAGCGATACGTTTATGGCGCCGAGCGCCTTCGAGACCGGGCATCCGGCCTTGGCCTTCTCGGCCAGCTCCGTGAATTTCGCCGCATCGATGCCGGGCACCTTGCCGACCGCGGTGAGTGCGCTGCCGGTGATCCCCGTGCCGGGAACCAGCGTCACCACGGCCTTGGCATCGAGTTCGGTGGCTGGCGTGCCGTTCTCGGCCAGGAAATGCGAGAACTGCATGGCAAAGCAGCCTGCGTGCGCCGCCGCGATCAGTTCTTCCGGATTGGTGCCGGATTTGCCGCTCTCGTCCTCGAAGCGCGCCTTGAACGAATAGGGCGTGCCCTTCAAGGTTCCGCTCTGGGTGTCGAGCGTGCCCGTGCCCTCTTTCAGATTGCCTTTCCAGACGGCGTTTGCGGTGCGGTCCATGAATTCCTCCTTGGTTGTCGTGGTTGGGGTTCGTTGTCGAGGCCGAGCCGGCGTCCGGTCAACTATAGCGCGCGCGGACGCGAAGGCCACTGCGCTCTTTGAACCACCGCACGGTGCCGGCACCGGTGGCCAGATTTTTCCGAAAATGCCGGTGCAGAAATGTCGACTTTGATCTGCTTCGCCCGTCCTGCGGATGGCCACGGATTTGTGGCCGGATGGAAGGTTCACATGGACAGTATGTTTTTTGCATCGTGGAAAGGTGCAGGCTGCGGGGCCGGGCGACGAGAAGAAGACTTCTGGCTGCGTCCGCCGGCGTCCGGCTTTGGCCGGCTTCTGGCGGCGGTTGCCATCATCGGCATCGCGGCATGCCTTCTCGATCATGCGGCGGCGGTCAGTGGCAACACCGATGCCCTCGTCGGCGCATCCTATGGTTCACAGCGGCAAGGGGGCTGGAAATGAAATATGTCTGCCTGGTTATGGTGAGGAAAAGGATCTTCACGCGCTGACCCCGGCAAGGTCGGCCAAGCTCGACGCCGATTCGCTGGCCTACGACCGGGCGCTGGAGGAGAGCGGCCTGCTGATCGTCGCGCAGGCGCTGCAATCGGTGAAAACAGCCAAAACCGTGCGGCGGCGTCAGGGCAAGCGGCTGGTTATCGACGGGCCGTTCGCCGAGACCAAGGAGCAATTGCTTGGTTTCGTCATGATCGAGGCCGGAGATCTCGAAGCGGCGCTGGACATTGCCGCTGGTATTCCACTGGCCGAACTCGGCACGATCGAGGTCCGGGCCATCTACGACATACCGGGGTCATAGAGCCCTGCCAGCGTTGTGGCTGCTTCGAAAACCAGAGCGTCGGGCTGAGCGTTCGGGCTTCGGTTCCGTGCGCAACTTTTGCGTGTTGAAGCAAGGCGAGAGTTCTCCTATCGTCGCCGGGGTTCTTGGGGATTTCGACATGCCTTTCCTGATTGCTATCCTTGGCGTGATGGGCGCGGCGGCGTTCTGGTGGTACCGGATGAAGGCCATGAACGAGGCCGCGCGTGACGTTGCCGATGTCATTGGCCGGGTTCAGGGCTCGGTACGCCGCAAGAAGCTGCGCAAGCAGGCGGCGCTGTCGCCGCTGACGGCGATCGATGATCCAGTCGTAGCGGCGGCTACGCTGATCACATCAATCGTCTCCGAGGATGGGCCCATCCTGCCGCAGCGCGAGGCCGTCATCCGCGCGGTGATTTCCGAGATCGCCGACAAGAAGAAGACCGACGAGGCGGTGATCTATGCCAAATGGGCGGCGGCGCAAGTCGACGACGCCACCGTTGTCATCGACAAGCTGGCGCCGTTTCTACGCGAACGTCTCGATGTCGCCGAGCGAAACGATCTGCTGCAGATGGTCAACCGCGCCGCCCAGGGCGGCGAGAAACGCATCGAAATATCCGACCAGAGGATATTGCGGCTGCGGCAGAAGCTGGGTTTCGAGGTCAACTGAGCGCATACCTTGGGCGATTGGCGGAAACGCCATCGCTTCGTCATCCTGGGGTCTTCGCTCCGCTTCGCGTCGCTGCGCCCAAGGATGACGACGTTGGGGGGCGCTGAATCGATCAGATCGCCTCGCCCTTCAATAGTCGCGGCGTGCTGGCGGACAGTCCCGACGCCTGCCGGATAAAAAAATCCTTCAGGCGCGGCATGCGTTCGACGAGACCGAGGCCGATGTCGCGGACGGTGCGCAGCGGGCCGATATCGTTGGAAAACAGCCGGTTCAGCGCGTCCGTGGTGACACCCATCTGCACCGTGTCGAAGCGGCGCCACTGCTGGTAGCGCTCGAGCACGTCGAGCGCGCCGATGTCCCGGCCGAGCCGGTCGGCCTCGACGATCACCTCGGCAAGGGCCGCGACATCCTTGAAGCCGAGATTGAGTCCCTGGCCGGCGATCGGGTGGATGCCGTGGGCGGCATCGCCGGCGAGCGCGATGCGGGGTGCGACGAAGGCGCGCGCAATGGTCAGGCCGAGCGGCCAGGCGCGCGGCTTATCGGCAACGCGGATCTCGCCAAGCTTCAGGCCAAAGCGCTGTTCGAGTTCGTGTTCGAAGAGGAGATCGTCACCGGCCACCAGCTTCTCGGCGTCGGGCGTACGCTCGACCCAGACGATCGACGAGCGGTTGGTGCCGTCCTCGCCGGGCTTGAGCGGCAATGTGGCGAAGGGGCCGGCCGGCAGGAAATGCTCTTCGGCGCGACCGTTGTGCGGGCGTTCATGCGCCACGGTGCAGACGATGCCCGACTGGCCATATTCCCACTTCACCGTCTTGATGCCGGCCATGTCGCGCAGCTTCGAGTTGACGCCGTCGGCGGCGACCAGCAGGCGGGCCTTCAGGGTCGCGCCGTCGGCGAGATGCACTGTGATGCCGGCGCCGTTGGTCTCGAACCCCTGCACGGCGACGCCTTCGATGATGTCGATGCCGAGCTTTTCGGCGCTGGCCCGCAAGGCGCCGTTCAGCACCCTGTTGGCGACCATATGCGCAAAGGGCTCGCCCGGCGCCACTTCGCCGTCGAAGGTCAGAAAGAC
>NZ_RZQI01000607.1:0-3718 GCF_003998335.1 Mesorhizobium sp. M7A.F.Ca.CA.002.05.1.1
GGCTGGGGAGGGCGCCCGAATGTGGCCGCTATTTGTAGGACAATTTGCGCGACTTGTCGCCATGCCAGGACGCCGGATCGATCATGCCTGGCGGGATTGGCAGCGGCGGCGATCACGCTCGGGCTGCAATAAAACCGTCATTGCAGGCCTATATTGAAGTCGGCTCAGGCGTTGCCGTTCCGGGCTGTAAGCCGGAGTTTGGGGCGCCGGACGTGGATCGACAGAGCTTGCAAGTGGAGCAGCCGATAATGACCGAGCTAAAACAGAATTCTCCGGCCAGGGATTGGCTTGAAGCCGAGCTCGCCGACACGCTCGACGAAGACTATGAGCTCGAAATGTCGGAGCCGGCGCTGTCGATGGAGATCGCCAAGATCTACAAGAACTCGCATCCGCCTTCGATCGATCGCATGCAGTATTTTCGCGACCTGATCACCCTGCAGTCCGAATTGATCAAGCTGCAGTCCTGGGTCGCCTACCACAAGAAGAAGCTGGTGGTGATCTTCGAGGGACGCGATTCGGCCGGCAAGGGCGGTGTCATCAAGCGCATCACCCAGCGGCTCAATCCGCGCATCTGCCGCGTCGTGGCACTGCCGGCGCCGACCGAGCGCGAAAAGTCGCAATGGTATTTCCAGCGCTATGTCCCGCATCTGCCGGCCGGCGGCGAGATCGTGCTGTTCGACCGCTCATGGTACAACCGCTCGGGCGTCGAGCGGGTGATGGGCTTTGCCCAGCCCGATCAGGTCGAAGAATTCTTTCACGACGTGCCGGAGTTCGAGCGCATGCTGGTCCGCTCGGGCATCACCGTGGTCAAATACTGGTTCTCGATCACCGACGAGGAACAGCAGATGCGCTTCCTGATGCGCATCCATGATCCAATGAAGCAGTGGAAACTGTCGCCGATGGATCTGCAGTCGCGTGTGCGCTGGGAGCAGTACACCAAGGCCAAGGAAGAGACCTTCGCCCGCACCAACATCCCGGAAGCGCCTTGGTTCATCGTCGAGGGCAACGACAAGAAGCGCGCGCGGCTGAACTGCATCGACCATCTGCTCAAGCAGCTGCCTTACGAGGAAGTGCCGCACGAGGAGATCACTTTGCCGGAGCGCGTCTTCAACCCCGAATACGAGCGCCAGGTGCTGCCGCGCGAGCTCTACGTGCCGGAGAAGTATTGATGGATCGCTCCCTTCTCCCCGTATAGTGACGGGGAGAAAAAGCTGTAACTACGCCCGCTTGATGGTGACGTGCGTGGCAAGCGGCGTCGCCACCTGCTCGCTGCAGATATAGCCCAGCTTGAGCATATCGAGGCCGGCGAAAAGGTTCTCGCCCGAGCCGAGCAGCACCGGCGCGATCGCCAGATGCATCTCGTCGATCAGTTTTTCCTGCAGATATTGCCGGATGGTGGCGACGCCGCCGCCGACCCGCACGTCCTTGCCGCCAGCGGCAGCCTTAGCCTGTTCAAGAGCTGAATGGATACCGTCAGTGACGAAGTGGAAAGTCGTGCCGCCCTCCATCGTGATCGGTTCCCGCTTGTGATGGGTGAGCACGAAAACCGGCACATGATAGGGCGGGTTGTCGCCCCACCAGCCCTTCCAGCTGTCGTCAGGCCACTCGCCGCGGATCGGCCCGAACATGTTGCGGCCGAGGATCCAGGCGCCGACATTCTCGAAGCTGCGCGCCGCGAACGCCTCGTTGACGTCGGTGGTGCCGCCATCTTGTCCGAGCACCTTCTCGCGGAAGGTGCAGGTGTCGACAAACCACTTGTGCAAGGATTCCCCACCGACGCCGAGAGGATTTTGCAGATCCTGATCGGGACCGGCGCCATAGCCGTCGAGCGACAGGGTGAAAGCGTTGACGCGAAGTTTGGACATGCGAGCCTCCTCGATAACCGGTTGTATTTTGCAAGCAGTTGTTTTGTAGCAAACTGATTGTGAATTGCAAGCGGTATTTTAGAGAACTTTGCCGCACCGCACGTGCAGAGCAGAAAGATCCGGCAGTCTCGACGCGAGCAAATGTTCCGTTGCCATGCAATTGCTTGTGACGAGAGAAATATCGCGGTTCCTTCCTTGCGACGCGAACAGGATGCAGCCGCAAGTGTCAGCCAAAACTATCGGCGCTGCGACGCTTCGAGCATACGTTCGACAGCAAGACGCAGTGGCGGCAGGCTGTCGGTCACCACCGGCCATACTATCGCACCGGAGGTTTTGTGATATTCGTGACGCAAAACGTTGCCTATCCCACGAACTTGTTTCCATGGAATCTCGGGAGCAAGTGCTGCCAAATCATCTGGAATGTGCCGGGCAGCTTCGGAAATGATTTCGATCCCGCGCTCGATGCCATGTCGGAGCAGCCAGTCGCTATTAAAGTCATCCAACGTCTTGCCCGCGGCGGCAGCAGAGATGCCGTCCAGGGCCTCCATGATTTCGGCTAGAATCGGTTCGATCCGGCGCACTGCCATCAAAATATGCGCACAGCAGATTGTTCGATGTCGGCCTTCAACATGGGATTGAGGCTGTCGCGGGTGGTGATATCGATCTCCGCTGACATCTTCTCCTCAAGAAATTGCTTGATGCCGACCAGATCA
Organism: Mesorhizobium sp. M7A.F.Ca.CA.002.05.1.1; assembly: GCF_003998335.1. Classification (NCBI taxonomy): domain Bacteria; kingdom Pseudomonadati; phylum Pseudomonadota; class Alphaproteobacteria; order Hyphomicrobiales; family Phyllobacteriaceae; genus Mesorhizobium; species Mesorhizobium sp. M7A.F.Ca.CA.002.05.1.1. The sequence goes on from NZ_RZQI01000607.1 coordinate 2,579, forward strand.
ATCAGCGAAAAGCGTCTTGCAGGATCATAATCGATGAAGAGGTCGAGATCGCTGTCAGGTCCTGCGTCGCCCCGTAAAATCGATCCGAACAGATAAAGCGAAGTCGCGCCCATGCCTTTGATGGCATCTGCATTTCTCTGCAACCGCTTTATCACCTCATTCCTGCTCATGAATTCATTCTAGCGGATTGCGTTAAAATTCCAAAGCGACCTAGCGGCCTCCCTTCAGCATCTCCGCCACTTCGGGTGCGAAATAGGTCAGGATGCCGTCGCACCCGGCGCGCTTGAAGGCGAGCAGCGATTCCAGCATTGCCTTCTCGCCGTCGATCCAGCCATTGGCGCCTGCCGCCTTGATCATCGAATATTCGCCCGACACCTGGTAGGCGAAGGTCGGCATCTGGAACTCGTCCTTCAGCCGCCGGATGATGTCGAGATAGGGCAGGCCGGGCTTGACCATCAGCATGTCGGCGCCCTCGGCGATGTCCTGTTCGGCCTCCCTCACCGCCTCGTCGGAATTGGCATGGTCGATGTAATAGGTCTTCTTGTCGCCCTTGAGCAGACCGGCGGTGCCCACCGCCTCGCGATAGGGACCGTAGAAGGCCGAGGCGAATTTGGTCGCATAGGACATGATCGCGACGTCCTGAAAACCATTGGCGTCAAGCGCGTCCCGGATGGCGCCGATGCGGCCGTCCATCATGTCGGACGGCGCGATGATGTCGGCGCCGGCGGCCGCCTGGATGACGGCAGCGGCGGTCACCTGTTCCACCGTCTCATCATTGACGATGATGCCGTCGCGCAGGATGCCGTCATGGCCGTGGCTGGTGAATGGGTCGAGCGCGGCGTCGGTGATGATGCCGATCTGCGGCACCGCATCCTTGATCGCACGGGTGGCGCGGTTGATGACATTGTCGGGATCGAGGATATGCGAGCCGGTCTGGTCGCGCAGCGAGATGTCCACATTGGGGAAGGTGGCGAGTGCCGGAATGCCGAGTTTCGCCGCGCGCTCGGCCTCCTTGACGGCGAGATCGATCGACAGGCGGAAGACGCCGGGCATGGCGGCGATCGGCTCGCGGACACCCTTGCCCTCGACGACGAAGATCGGCCAGATCAGGTCGTCGACCGTGAGCCGGTTCTCCTGCAC
>NZ_RZQI01000608.1:0-3714 GCF_003998335.1 Mesorhizobium sp. M7A.F.Ca.CA.002.05.1.1
GCACTCCGGTGCGCGTGGCTCGCCCACCCAGATGCGCCAGCTTGCCGGCATGCGCGGCCTCATGGCCAAGCCGTCGGGTGAAATCATCGAGACGCCGATCATCTCGAACTTCAAGGAAGGCCTGACCGTGCTCGAGTACTTCAACTCGACCCACGGCGCCCGCAAGGGTCTGGCCGACACCGCCTTGAAGACGGCGAACTCGGGTTACCTCACCCGTCGTCTGGTCGACGTGGCGCAGGATTGCATCGTCAACTCCGTCGACTGCGGCACCGACAAGGGCCTCACCATGCAGCCGATCGTCGATGCCGGTCAGGTCGTCGCTTCGGTCGGCCAGCGCGTGCTGGGCCGTACGTCGCTCGACGACATCACCCATCCGGTGTCGGGCGAGATCCTGGTCAAGGCCGGAACGCTGATGGACGAGCGTGACGTGGAACAGATCGAAAAGGCCGGCGTCCAGTCGGTCCGCATCCGCTCGGCACTGACTTGCGAAGTCAGGGTTGGCGTCTGCGCGGTCTGCTACGGTCGCGATCTGGCCCGCGGCACCCCGGTCAATCAGGGCGAAGCCGTCGGCGTCATCGCGGCGCAGTCGATCGGCGAGCCGGGCACCCAGCTCACCATGCGTACCTTCCACATGGGCGGTACCGCGCAGGTCGTGGACAGCTCGTTCCTTGAAGCCTCGTATGAGGGCAAGGTCGAGATCCGCAACCGCAACGTGGTGCGCAACTCCGACGGCCAGCAGATGGTCATGGGCCGCAACATGGCGGTTCTGATCCTCGACGAAGCCGGCAAGGAGCGCGCCTCGCACCGCCTCACCTATGGTTCGCGCATCTTCGTGGACGATGGTGACAAGGTGAAGCGCGGCCAGCGTATCGCCGAGTGGGATCCCTATACCCGTCCGGTCCTCACCGAAATCGAGGGCAGGGTGTCGTACGAGGATCTGGTCGACGGCATTTCCGTTCAGGAAACGGCCGACGAGTCGACCGGCATCACCAAGCGTGAGGTCATCGACTGGCGCTCGACGCCACGCGGCAACGACCTGAAGCCGGCGATTGCGATCCAGGACGCCAAGGGCAAGGTCGGCAAGCTGTCGAAGGGCGGCGACGCCCGCTTCCTGCTCTCGGTCGAGGCCATTCTTTCGGTCGAGCCGGGTTCGCAGGTTCGCCCCGGCGACGTGCTGGCGCGTATTCCGATGGAAAGCGCCAAGACCAAGGACATCACCGGCGGTCTGCCGCGTGTTGCCGAGCTGTTCGAGGCACGTCGTCCGAAGGATCACGCCATCATCGCCGAGATCGACGGCACGATCCGCTTCGGCCGCGACTACAAGAACAAGCGTCGCATCATCATCGAGCCGCATGACTCGACGCTTGAGCCGGTCGAATACCTGATCCCGAAGGGCAAGCCGTTCCATCTCCAGGACGGCGACGTCATCGAGAAGGGCGACTACATCCTCGACGGCAATCCGGCGCCGCACGACATCCTGGCGATCAAGGGCGTGGAGGCACTTGCTTCCTACCTCGTCAACGAGATCCAGGAAGTCTATCGTCTGCAGGGCGTGTCGATCAACGACAAGCACATCGAGGTGATTGTTCGCCAGATGCTGCAGAAGGTCGAGATCACGGTGCAGGGCGATTCGACCTACATCCCGGGCGATCATGTCGACGTGATCGAACTGGAAGAGGTCAACGAGCGTCTGGTCGAGGACGGCAAGAAGCCGGCCGAAGGCCTGCCGGTGCTGCTCGGCATCACCAAGGCATCGCTGCAGACGCCGTCCTTCATCTCGGCCGCCTCCTTCCAGGAAACGACCCGGGTGCTGACGGAGGCTGCGGTTGCCGGCAAGACCGACATGCTGCAGGGCTTGAAGGAAAACGTCATCGTCGGCCGGCTGATCCCGGCCGGTACCGGCGGCACGATGAGCCAGATCCGGCGCATCGCCACCTCGCGCGACGAACTGATCATCGACGAGCGCCGCAAGGCCTCGGGTGCGGAAGTCGCCGAGCCGATGCTGGCCGACATGACAACCGCCGCGCAGTAAGCGCGGCGGTTGGAATCTCAGGCAAAAAAAGGCCGTCGGGGCGACCCGGCGGCCTTTTTTCATTGCGTTGGAGCCGAACTTTGTGGCGGTGGCGAAGTGAGGAGCATCGTCTGGTGCCTTGTTTTGCAGGCTGGCGCCGCCCCTCATCTGCCTGCCGGCATCTTCTCCCCGTATAGTGACGGGGAGAAGGACGCCGTCGCTGACGATTTCGCCAATCGGCGACCTTGCAGGGCGAACGCCGGCGTCGCCATTGCCCCTTTCTCCCCGTCACTATACGGGGAGAAATGTCCGGCAGGACAATGAGGGGCGGCGCGCCCTTCGCAAATGATCCGGAAAGTGGGGATCGGAGCGAGGTCGCTCTTCACAGCCCATTGTCAATCGAAGAACGCCTCGACCACGTTGCGCTTGCCGAGCATGAAGGCGTCAGCGACATGCTGCAGCGGCGCCAGATCGACATCGGAGGTGCCGGCGCGGACGATCTCGGCGAAGCGCTTGTAGAGCATCGGGTACTCGGCCTCCGGCTCGTCATGAACCACCTTGCCGTCGATGGCGAGCTTCGAGCCGCCGCCCGACAGCACCATCGCGCCCTTGTCGGTGTCGGCCAGGATGCCCCAGTTTTGCGGGCCTGTCTGCAGCCAGTCGAGGTCCATCGTCACCGGCACCCCGTTCGAGGTGCGGAAGGCGACGCGCGCGGCAACCGGGGAGGCGCGGTTTTCGGGAAAATCCAGCACCGCCGAGGTGATGAACATCGCCGGCAGGATATGGGTGGCAATCGACAGCGCGTTGATGCCGGGATCGAAGACGCCGAAACCGCCGGGAGCCCAGATCCATTCCTGGTTCGGGTGCCAGCGGCGCACGTCTTCCTTCCAGTTGATGGCGGCCGACCTGATCTTGGCTTTGTCGAGGAATGCACGCGCGGCCTCTACGGCCGGCGCATAGCGCGAGTGCCAGCTGGCGAACAGCGAAACCCCGTTCTGTGCGGCCAATGTCTTGAGGTCCTCGACCTCGCTGACAGTGGCGCCAGGCGGCTTCTCCAGGAAGACATGCTTCTTGGCCATCAGTGCCGTCCGCGCCGCATCGTAGCGGAACTGCGGCGGCATGCAGAGCGACACGGCCTCGAGCTCGGGCACAGCGTCGAGCATGGCTTCGATGTCAGGAAAATTCGTGATGTCATCCACCTTGCCGTGACGGCTGGCGGCCGCGATGAGGCGATAGTCCTGGTCTTTCGCCAGGGCCGGTAGGTGCTGGTCGCGGACGATCTTGCCGACGCCGACGATGCCTATCTTGATGGGCTGGGACACGGCCGCTCCGTCTGTTTGATGATGGTGATGGTTTCTTATCAGAACACTTGCCCCGGGCAAGCCGAAGCCAAGCAGCCAAACTCAGCCTTCCTCGAGCGGCAGTGCGTATTTTGTCGGCTGGGAATGCCTCGATCGCCGATTCGTCTCGGCAGTCGATTCGAAAGCTGGACCGGGGGTTGGAGTCAGATCGGCACGTCGAAGGTAACGATCGACACTTCGCCTTCGAGCGCGCCCTGGAAGGCGGAGATATGCGGCTCGTCGTCGGGGATGCCGTCCATGTCGCCGATCTGGTCGAGTTCGGCCTCGGCGTACCCTTCGGCGGCAAGCGATTCGAGTGCCCGGCGCACCGCCGAATCGTCGTCGGGCGCGACCAGCATGACG
>NZ_RZQI01000609.1:0-3698 GCF_003998335.1 Mesorhizobium sp. M7A.F.Ca.CA.002.05.1.1
GCCGGGCAGGCGGGTGGCGATCAGCTTGTCGATGCGGCGGCCGTCGAGATCGACAAGCTGATCGCCACCCGCCTGCCCGGCGCCCAACGCGAGGCGGTGCGCTGACATGTTCGAATGTCAGCTCTTGACCGGTTAGCTGACGCCGCCCTCTGCCAGAGATCGAGCTGGTTTCAACAAACCGAAGAAGCCAATGATACGCGTTATCCGTTTCTGCTCCTCATCCAGAAAAGCGATGTCCAGGCCCTCGGGTAAAGACGAACCGTCAGGCGTCACAAACTTCCACGCGAAGCGCGCGACGCCGTGATGAACGTCCACGTTGCTGGTCCGCAGAATGCAGGCACCAGGATGCTTGCTCTGAATTCCTGCAATGTGGGCTAGAAGTTCTTCGGCACCAACGGCGTGAACGGTTGGATCGGTATACGTCGCGCCATCGCTCAAGATCGATAACAGCGACGCCCGCCGCTTCTCGGCGTTTTCGGTGGACCACGATGCACAATACTTATCGATGAGATGCGTCAAAGGCATGCTACTTCCCTGTCGCCAGAAATTGCGAGAGCGCGGCGAAATCATCGTGCAGGTGGCCCGCCGCTATGGCCCGTTTGAATATCGCATCATAACCATCGACTATTGAACGGTCGATTTCGCGGAACTGCATCAACTCCAATAGATGCTGCATTGCGCCGTGGTGCGCCGAGATCGACGAGAGCGTTTCGTTATCGCTGGCAAATCGGCCAGCGCTCGTCCGCTTGATGAGGTCGGTCACCAAGCCGTCAATGACCGGCGCCGTCGCGGACCACTGACGCGCCAGTTCACCGAGTTCGATCTCTTCGGCCTGCGACACGGCGATCGCATGGAGCGCCCCGAACAGAGCGCCCCACATGATAGCCAGTAGTGCGCTATCGAGCCCGTTCGCACGCCCTGGTTCTTCGCCAACATGCTGAACATTGCCACCCAAAGCGCGAAACACATCGCGGTTCGTGTCGAAAGCCGCCCTTGGCCCGGCAAGCAGGATGGTTCCGGCGTCCGTGCCGATATAATCCGGCGTCGCCATGATCGCGCCATCAAGGTAGCTTGCGCCGTGCTCCCTATACCAATCAGCGGCTTCCCGTGCGCCATTTGGCGTCCCGGAAGTCAACTCCACGATCAGCTTGCCGCGAATGGCTGAGGCGATGGCGTCACTGTGGAGAAGCGCTTTTGTCGCCTCATAGTCGCTGACATTCACAATGATGATCTCGCCTGCGTTCACGGCTTCCTCCACGGAGGACGCGACGATTGCGCCCAGCCTGGCGAGTGGATCGGTCTTCTGTCTGGTTCTGTTCCAGACAGTCGTCGGATATCCCGACTGAAGCAGGCTGCCGGCGAGCGCCGAGCCCATACGGCCCGTTCCAACAACCGTGATTGAAAGCTTCATTCCACACTCCATATCAATTGGCGGCGTCAGACCGCGTTTTGCTGTGATCGTCTTGAGAGGTATGTCAAAACGAGCGGCGCGCGATACGCACCCGGGCGTAAGTGGTCACCAGAAGGTAAGGAACGCGCGATGAACAATTCCGCGGACAATGGCTTTGCAGCGGCCGTCAGGATGGTCGAAGGAAAGTGGAAAGTAGATATCCTTTGCGAGCTCGGAACGGCGTCGCGCAGATTTGGTCGATTGAAACAGGCGCTCTCTGGCATCAGTGAAAAGATGCTGGCTCAACAATTGCGAGAACTGGAGGCGGACGGCCTTGTCGACCGCAAGGTCTTTTCCGTGGTTCCAGCGAAGGTAGTCTATTCGCTGACAGAACGCGGCGCGGCGCTCAACGCAGCAGCAGGTTCACTATGTCTGTGGGCCGAGCAATTCGGCCTGCCCGGCTGCACTCAGATTACCAATGGCGTACATATGGATGCGCTCTGATGCATGTCGCCCAAAGCGACCTCGGTTTGGGCGCCCATCGCGAGGCGGTGCGCTGACGCCCGACGCAATTGCGGCATTCGCTCTATCGTTCCCAGAAGGGCTTGGCGATCTCTCCCTCGACCTGCTGTATCGTCAGGCCGATATCGTCGATCAGATGCGGATTGTCCTTCGACATCTGCCTGAGTTGCCAGCGAAAGCGTATCCGTTCGCGCCAGGTCCGATCGTGCCAACTCGCTATGATGCTTCGCAGGGTCTTCAGGAGCCGGCGCGATGCCGGCCGCACGGGCGTTCCCGCTCGCGCTGCACAACGCTGGGCTGATGCAAGTGTATTGGTCATGGCAACCTCCATATGGTTTGAGGGCCTGGGGCTCTCGATGAGGTTGAATTCTGCGCGATACGGACGGCGCCGTAATTAAGCCCTCCCAAATAGTTCTCAAAACTTCCAAACGAGCTAGAGCAGTTCACCGGCTCACGGAACCGGCAAACTACTCTAACCCTTTGTTTTGACGCAATTCCGAACAGAAAACCGCTTCACACTTTTCCTGGAATTGCTCTATAGATGCGCCTATGCAGGGATCGCGTTTTGCCTTTGGTCCGTTCGTGCTTGATCCGGGTGCGGGAACGCTGCTTCGGAACGACGTCCCCGTTGCCGTTGGCTATCGCGGGCTGAGCCTGCTTGCAGCACTCGTCGGGCGGCCCGGTGAAATATTGGGGAAGGCCGAGTTGATGGACGCTGCATGGCCGGGCACGGCCGTCGAGGAAGGCAACCTCACCGTCCAGATCGCGCAGTTGCGCAAGCTGCTTGGTCCTGTCGGCGAGAACGGCGAATGGATATCCACCGTTCCGCGCGTCGGCTACCGTTTCACAGGGGCCGTCGAACAGCTCGGCGAGGCCAAGCGAAAATCCTTGCCGCTGCCCGACAAACCATCGATAGCCGTGCTGCCCTTCGTCAATTTCAGCAACGATCCCGAGCAGGATTCCTTCGTGGACGGGTTGACCGAAGACCTCATCACCGACCTGTCCAGGATCTCCGGCCTGTTCGTCATCGCCCGCAATTCGACCTTTGCCTATAAGGGAAAAGCGATGGACGTGCGCGAGATCGCCGGGGATCTTGGCGTGCGCTACCTGCTGGAAGGCAGCGCAAGACGCGCCGCGGGGCGCGTGCGCATCAACGCACAGCTGGTCGACGCGGTGAGCGGCGACCATCTGTGGGCGGAACGCTTCGATCGCGGCCTGGACGATATCTTTGCCGTTCAGGACGAGGTTACGGCCAAGATTGTGGAGGCGTTGCTTGGCCGTCTGCGCGCGCCGCCGCCGCGCAACCGACCCAGCAATCTCGAGGCTTACGATCTCTGCGTGCGGGCGCGCAAGCTGATCGACGACTCGCCGCAGATGGCGCAGGAAGCGCATCTGATGCTGACGCGCGCGGTGTCGCTCGATCCTGATTACGCCGAGCCCTATCGCTGGCTTGCCATGAACCACTGGATGGGACGGGTGCATTGGGGCGGACCAACCGAAGCTGCCCGCAGCGTTGCCTTGGAGCTGGCGCGCAAGGCCGTGGCGATCGATCCCAACGATGCCGGCTGTCGCTGGATCCTGGCCTACCTGCTTGCCTATGAGCGCAGCTTCACTGAAGCGGATGCGGAATTCGCCAAGGCGATCGAGCTCGACCCGAACGAGGCCGACACCTGGGCGGCATTGTCCGACATCGCCGTCCTGGCCGGCCGGGTCGAAGAGGGCCTCGAGCACATCGGCAAGGCGTTCCGGCTGAACCCGTTTCCAGCGAGCTGGTACTATCTGACGC
>NZ_RZQI01000610.1:0-3698 GCF_003998335.1 Mesorhizobium sp. M7A.F.Ca.CA.002.05.1.1
ACAGGGGATGACCCCGGCTTTCGCGTGCCGTCCGTCGACTGGGAGCGCACCGGCCGCGACGTCTTGACCATGGAGTGGGTCGACGGCGTCAAGATGAACGACATTGCCGGCCTGGAGGCCGCCGGCCACGATCTGAAGGCGATCGCAGCCAATCTCATCCAGTCGTTCCTGCGCCACACCCTGCGCGACGGCTTCTTCCATGCCGACATGCATCCGGGCAATTTGTTCGTCGAGGCAAACGGCACCATCGTTGCCGTCGATCTCGGCATTGCCGGCAGGCTCGGCAAGAAGGAGCGCCGCTTCCTCGCCGAAATTCTCTACGGCTTCATCACGCGCGACTATCTGCGTGTCGCCGAGGTCCATTTCGAGGCCGGCTATGTGCCACGCCAGCACAATGTCGCGGCCTTCGCGCAGGCGATCCGGGCGATCGGGGAGCCGATCCATGGCCAGCCGGCCGAGACCATCTCGATGGCCAAGCTTCTGACGCTGCTGTTCGAGGTCACCGAACTCTTCGACATGGCGACGCGGCCCGAATTGATCCTGTTGCAGAAGACCATGGTGGTGGTCGAGGGCGTGGCGCGCACGCTCGACCCGGCCTTCAACATGTGGAAGACGGCCGAGCCGGTGGTCGGCGACTGGATATCAGGCAATCTTGGGCCGCGTGGCATGATGATCGATGCGCGTGACGGCGCCCGGGCGCTGCTCACCCTGGCCCGCCAGATTCCCGAGCTTGCGGCGCGCACCGACCGGCTGTCGCGCGAGATCGACCTGATGGCCGAGCACGGCCTGCGCTTCGACGAGACCACCGCCGACGCCATCGGCAAGGCCGAGGCGCGCTACAGCCGCTCCGGCCGCTGGGCACTCTGGGTAATTGCGCTGACGCTGGTCTATATCGCCTGGAAGATCATCTGAGTGCAGGCAATGACAGCAATGCTGTCATTGCAGTCGGAAATCGAGATCGCTATATTCTACGTAGGAGTGTGCATATGGCGAGGATTACCGTCCGCAATCTGGAAGACCATGTCATGCGGCGGCTACGCGAGCGCGGCGCCGCGCGGGGCGTTTCCATGGAGCAGGAAGCGCGGGACGTGCTCGCCGCATCCGTTGGGCTGCCGACCACAAAAGGGTTCGACCGAACGGGTTTGGCATCTGGGGAAAAACCCAAGGATCAATCAATCGCAAGAATGCAGGAATAGCCATGGGCACCCTGACGATCCGCAATCTCGACGAGGATTTGAAGCAAAGGCTGCGCGAGCAGGCCGCCAGACATGGCGTGTCAATGGAGCAGGAGGCAAGAACCCTGTTGTTGAAGGATGTAGCGGCAGTCAACAAGCACGACGACGATGTCGTCACGGCAGAGGAAATCCTCGAATTCGGTCGACGATTGCGAAAAGTGGACTTCGATCAGAAAAAACTAACGGATGAGCTCTGGTCCTTCATCGAGGAGGACTGACTGTGGTGATCGACACCTCCGCGATTTTGGCCATCCTCAAGCAGGAGCCTGATGCACCGGTGATAGCCCAGCGCCTCGCCGGAAATCAGCTGATGTTTATGAGCGCCGCGACCCTGATGGAATGTGGCACGGTCGTCGTCGGACGTTATGGGGCGGCCGGCACAGCTGAGTTGAGAGGCCTTCTAGAAAGACTGAAAGTCACGATCGTCGCTCTCACTGCCGAACATGCACAGGCCGGCATTGAAGCCTATGCCCTCTATGGCCGCGGCACTGGCCATCCCGCCAAACTCAACATGGGCGACTGTTTTTCCTACGCCCTCGCCAGGACGCGAAACCTGCCGCTGCTTTTCAAGGGCAATGATTTCATCCATACCGATATCGAACCGGCGCTGAAGCCGGCATGACACTCGATAAGAACTGGTCTTGGGCATGAGCCTCTCCGGCAAGCGCATCCTGCTCATCATCGGCGGCGGCATCGCCGCCTACAAGGCGCTCGATCTCATCCGCCGGCTGCGCGAGCGCGGAGCCGGCGTTCGGGTGGTCATGACATCGGCCGCGCAGGAGTTCATCACCACGCTGTCGGCCGGCGCGCTCTCCGCCGACCATGTCTTTACCGAACTGTTCGACCGCCAGGACGAGCACGATGTCGGCCACATCAGGCTGTCGCGCGAGGCCGACCTGCTGGTGGTGGCGCCAGCCACCGCCGACCTGATGGCCAAGCTCGCCAATGGCCACGCCAACGATCTGGCCTCCACGGTGCTCATCGCCACCGACAAGCCGGTGCTGATGGCGCCAGCCATGAACCCGAGGATGTGGGCGCATCCGGCCCCCCGCCGCAACCGCGCGACGCTGCAGAAAGACGGTGTCATCTTCGTCGGTCCGGTCAGGGGCGAGATGGCCGAAAGCAATGAAGCGGGCGAAGGCCGCATGGCCGAGCCGCTGGAGATCGTCGCCGCGATCGACGCACTGCTCGACGTCGGCCCGAAGCCGCTGTCGGGGCGCAGGATCATCGTCACCTCCGGCCCCACGCATGAGCCGATCGACCCGGTGCGCTACATCGCCAACCGTTCGTCCGGCAAGCAGGGCCATGCCATAGCGGCAGCACTGGCCAGGCTCGGCGCCGATGTGCACCTCGTCTCCGGTCCTGTCGGCATTGCCGATCCGGCTGGCGTGAAGACCATCCATGTCGAACGTGCGCAAGAGATGCGCGACGCGGTGGAACAGCTCCTGCCTGCCGACGCGGCGGTGTTCGTCGCCGCCGTTGCCGACTGGCGAACCGAAAATTCAGCCGGTGAGAAGATCAAAAAGGTGGCCGGCGAAGGGCCGCCGGTGCTGCGCATGGTCGAAAATCCCGACATTCTCGCCGGCGTCGGCCATCACAGCCAGCGACCCGGCCTGATTATCGGCTTCGCCGCCGAGACGCAGGATCTCCTGCGCAACGCCGAGGCCAAACTCAAGAAAAAAGGCGCCGATCTCATCGTCGCCAACGACGTGTCGCAGGGAAGCGGCGTCGGTTCTTCTGGCGTGATGGGCGGCGATCGCAACCGGGTGCGGATCGTGTCAAAGGCTGGCGTCGAGGAATGGCCGGAGATGAGCAAGGACGATGTGGCGGCGCGGCTCGCCGCCTTGATCGCCGAAAGGCTTAAAACCATCATCGTTTGAACCGACGCAGAGACGTTCTGAGGCAGTGACGCACTGCCCTGCCGCGAGACGACATTCAGGCAGCGCTTTAAGTCCTGCGGCTCTACCTCAATTGGTCAAAAGCTGCGCGGTCCGGGCAAGCGCGCCGGCGAAGCCGTTGAGCGGAATGGAAAAGTTCACCGCTTGTCCGGTATCTGCCGCGAAAGCGTCGATCTTCAGTGTGGTGCCTGATTTCAGCAGCGGCGTGACAGTCGCATCGAACACCACCGGCACCAGACAGCCGACGACCTGGCAGGTGTTGAACGCCAGGCTGCCGTCCAGCTTCTGATCGTCGATGGTCAGGCTGACCCCCTTGGCCAGCGCCAGGCCGAACGGCAACGCAAGCGTGCCCATGGCATCCTCGCCGGTCTTGCTCGACAGCTCGATCGCCAGCAGCCGCTGATTGCTTTGCTTGTTGAATTGCTGATGCGACAGGCTGCAGGTCTTGGCCGTGCCCGATATCTGGCAATTGACCGTCCAGTCGCCGTGGGTTTCAGACAGTGCCGACGCGCCGCCGGGCAACTGCGGCACATCCGCGGCAGCGGGTGCCGCGGATGTGCCGCAG
>NZ_RZQI01000060.1:0-12977 GCF_003998335.1 Mesorhizobium sp. M7A.F.Ca.CA.002.05.1.1
GGTGCACCTCGGTCTTGGCGCCGACATCGACGCCGCGCGTCGGCTCGTCGACGATCAGCACTTTCGGATCGCGCGCCAGCCAGCGCGCCAGGATCACCTTCTGCTGGTTGCCGCCCGACAGGCCTTCGATAGCCTGCTCGGCCGAAGCCATGCGGATCGACAGCATTTTGCGAAACCCGGACAGCGCATCGCGCTCGCGCCGCTCGGCCATGAAGCCGAAACCGTTGCTGAAGCTGCCCAGCGAAGCGATGGAGAAATTCGGCAGGATGCCCAGCGCGGCAAAGATCGCCTGGTGCTTGCGGTCCTCCGGCAGCAGGCCGATGCCGAGCGCAATGGCGTCTGCGGGCGATGCCGGGGCGATCGGCTTGCCATCGAGCGTGATGGTGCCGGCCGCGATACGGTCGGCGCCGAAGATGGCGCGCGCCAGCTCGGTGCGGCCCGACCCGACAAGCCCGGCAACGCCGAGGATTTCACCGGCCTTGAGGTCGATGTCGACGCCGTCGAGCACGATGGCGTGCGGCGCTTCGGGATCGCGCACGGTGCGCAGGCCGCGCACCGACAGCACGACATCGCCGGCCACCGCGCGTTGCGCCGGCCGGGCGTAGAGCTCGGACGCCGCGCGGCCAACCATCTTCTCGATGATTTTGGGCAGGGCGATCGGTCCACCCTCACGGTCGAGATGCCCGGCCAGCCGCCCATCGCGCAGCACCGTCATGCGGTCGCAGATGGCGGAGGCTTCCTCCAGCCGGTGGGTGACGAACATGATGGCGACCTTGTCCTTGCGCAGCCGGTCCATGATCGACAGCAACCGCTGCACCTCGGTCTCGGTCAGCGCCGAGGTCGGTTCGTCCATGATGATCAGCCGGCTTTTCAGCGACAGGGCGCGGGCAATCTCGACCAGTTGCTGTTCGGCCACCGACAGCGCCGACACCGGCGTCATCGGATCGATGGAGAGGCCGACGCGGGCGACGATCGTGCGGGAGTCCTGCTCCATCCGCCTCCAGCTGACCAGCCCGAGCGGACCGGTCGGCGCGCGGCCGATAAAGATGTTTTCCGCCACCGTCAGCGTCGGGATCAGGCTGAGCTCCTGGTAGATGGTGACGATGCCGAGCCGCTTGGCATCCTGCGGGCTGGATGGATGATAATCGGCACCGTCGAAAGTGATGCGGCCGCCCGACGGCGGCATGACGCCCGAGAGGATTTTCAAGAGCGTCGACTTGCCGGCCCCGTTTTCGCCGAGCAGGCCGAGGATCTCGCCGGGGCGGATATCGAGCGAGACGTCGCTGAGCGCGGTGACGCCCGAGAAATGCTTGGTGATGCCTTCGACGGCAAGCAGGATGGGTTCGGACGATGCGGCTTCAGCGGCTGGCGGCAAGGGTGGCTCCTTCCATGCAGTTGATGTCGCCTGTCAGCGCTTGACCCCCCCCCTCTGTCCGGCAGGACAGAGGGGAGCGCTGTCCCGCCGGCTTTGCCAATCGGCCGATCCCCGCCAAACCCCTACTTCGTCTCGCCAATCCGCTCCGCCTTGTCGAGATTGTCCTTGCCTATGACGATCGGCGTCAGCAGCACCAGCTTCTCCTTCGGCTCGGTCTTGTCCTTGGCAAAGGCCACCGCGATGCGCACCGCGGTGCGCGACTGCTCGCCGGGAAACTGCTCGACGGTGCCCGCAAGCTTGCCGTCGCGCACCGCGACCAGCGCTTCCGGCAGCGCGTCGAAACCGTAGATCTTGACGTCGGTGAAGTTGCGCGCCGCACAGGCCTCCAAGGCGCCGAGCGCCATGTCGTCATTGGCGCAGACGATGGCGTCCGGCTTGCCGTTGGCGGCAAGGCCGGCTTCGGTCACCGACAGCGCTTCGGCGCGGGCGAAGTTGGCGGTCTGCTCGAAGACGATCTGGTACTTGTCCTTCAGCGGATCGAGCACATTGTGCACGCCCTTGTTGCGGTCGATCGCCGGACCGGCGCCGGGCTGGCCCTGCAGATGGAACAGCTTGGCGCCGTTGGGGAACGCCGCCACCACCGCGTTGGCTTCCGCCTCGCCGCCCTTGACGTTATCGGCGCCGACATGGGCGAGGATGCCCTCGACGCCGTCGACACGGCGGTCGATCGTCACCACGGGAACGCCGGCCTTGACCGCTTCCTCGATGGCCGGCGCCAGCGCATTGACGTCGAGCGGCGAGATGACGATGGCGTTGACCTTCTGCACCAAGGCCGCCTCGATGTCGGCGGTCTGCTTGGTGGCCGAGTTCTGGCCGTCGCTTTCGGTCAAATTGACGCCTTGCGTGGCGGCTTCCGCCTTGATCTCGTTCAGCATGTGCACGAAGAACGGAAAGCCGAGACTGGGCACCGAGCCAAGGATGGTGAGCTTGTCCTGCGCAAACACCGAGGGCGCGGCGACCATCATGGCGCCGAAAGCCGCGGACGACAGCAGGAATTCACGTCTGTTCATGGGATCCTCCTCCACAAGAACGCACGACCCCGAAAACCGGGATCGGTTTCAGGAAGGATCATGCGTCGGTTCAAAGTGTGGAGCATCCTCCCTGCGCCCGAAAACGCATGCCGCTCCAGCTGGCCGCCGCTGTAAAAAGAGCCTCCCACCGACGCCTGCCTGGGGATGCTAACCCAGGGTCAACCATTTGTGCAACCTCGATATAACAGAGGTGCCGGGCAATTTATCGGAATTGTCGGATTTTGGTTTGCAGCGTGGGCAACATCTCCCTGAGATGCTTGGCTTCCATTCCCTCTGCCCGGCACTACCTTGGACTGACTCGCGAAGTTTTTGTGATCTGGAGAACCCGTATGAAGCCGCAAATCGTCTGCCATATGCTCGCATCACTCGACGGCAGCCTTCATCCAAGCCGCTACACGACAAGTCCGGACGGGACCCGGGCGGAGTGGTCGAGCCTCTACGAACATATCCACAGTGATCTCGCGGCTGACGCCTGGATCGTCGGCCGCGTCACCATGGCCGAGATGAGCAAGGCCGCCGCGCACCCACCAGCCAATGTCGGCAAGGTCGACCGGCCCTATCATTTCGCGCAAATGGATGCGGGCAGTTATGCCGTGGCGCTCGATGCCTCGGGCAAGCTCCATTTTTCCAAACCCGACATCGGCGGCGACCATGTCGTGGTGCTGCTTGGGCGCGACGTCGCCGACAGCCATTTGGCCGAGCTTGCCGCTGACGGCGTGTCCTATATCGTGTCGGAAGCGGCGGACATCGATCTCGCGGCTGTGCTCGAGATGCTCGGCAGCGAACTCGGCATAAGCCGGCTGCTGCTTGAGGGCGGCGCCGGCATCAACGGTTCGTTCCTTGCGGCCGGGCTCGTCGATGAACTGAGCCTTCTCGTGGCGCCCGCGATCGATGGACGCGCCGCCAACCAGGCCTTCGTCGAGTTCGGCGAGAGCGGCCTGGCGGGCAAGATGCAGTTGTCCCTGATGAGCTGCGAGGCCTTGGCGCATGGGCTCGTCCATCTGCGCTACGCGGTCAGCCCTGGAGCATGATCCCGAAAAGTCGTCATCCTGGGGCGGAGCAAGGAGCGAAGCGACGCAGCGCAGACCCCGGGATCCATGCCGGGACTCGGAAGCCCCGCAGCGGTGCAGAATTCTGCTCCGCTGCACCCTATGATTAAGGTCGCGGCATGGATCCCAGGGTCTCCGCGACGGAGCTGCGCTCCTGCTTCGCCCAGGGATGACGAAGTTCAGAGACTTCGGCTCACCTCAAACGTTGCTAGGCGCATCAATACCGCATGGCGTCGAGATCGGCGATCAGCGTCGGGCCGGTCGGATGCCAGCCCAATCGTGCCTGTGTCAGCGCGCTGGAGGCCGGCAGATCCATCGGCGCGAACATTGCCATCCAGCCGAAATGCTCCGCCGCTCTTTCCGGCGCGATGGAGACGACCGGCAATTTCAGGCCCCGGCCAAGCGCCTCGGCGATGGCCCGCACCTCGACGCCTTCCTCGCCGACCGCGTGATAGCGTGCTCCCGGTTGCCGCTTTTCCACGGCCAGCCGGTAAAGCCGCGCCGCATCGAGGAGATGGCCCGCGGAGAAGCGGTTGCGGCCTTCGCCGACATAGGCCGAGACGCCCCTTTCACGCGCGATCTCGATGAGCGGCGAGATAAGCCCTTGCTTGACCGGATTGTGGACCTGCGGCAGCCGCACCACCGACAGATTGATGCCGTTTTCCAGAAGCGCATTGCCGGCCAGCTCGGAGGCTATGCGCGGATTGGGGTGGCTGGCATTGAAGACGTCCTCAATCGCCAGTTCGCCATGCCCAGGGCTGCCCATGCCGACGCCGGAGGTGATCACCAGCGGCCGGTCGGAGCCGGCCAGGGCGGCGCCGAGAGCGGCGATGACGCGCTTGTCCTTTTCGCAATTCTCGGCAAACCGCGAGAAATCATGGTCGAACGCCGTATGGATCACAGCCTCCGCCTTCGCCGCGCCGTCGCGCAGCCCCTCGGGATCTTCGAGGGTGCCCCGATGCACCTCGGCGCCTGCCGCGACCAGCGCCTCGGCGCCGGCGTCGGAGCGGGTCACGCCGACCACCTGGTGGCCCGCCTTGATGAGTTCGGGAACGATCGCCGAACCGATGAAACCGGTCGCGCCGGTGAGAAAGATACGCATGCAAAATCTCCTGCACAGTTGCCTGCGTAATATTGCTGGTCTATTATTCTATTAAAGTAGTGATCTTATCATGGTATAATGGCTAACAGGATGCCCTCCAATTCCGCCGGCTCGCTGGCAGCGTTCCTCAAAGACCGGCGCACGCGGCTCGATCCGGCTTCCTTCGGCTTTTCGGGCCGCCGACGCACGCCGGGACTGCGCCGGGAAGAGGTCGCCCAACGCGCCAACATCAGCCCGACCTGGTACACATGGCTGGAGCAGGGCCGCGGCGGCGCACCCTCGGCCGATGTCCTCAATCGCATCGCCAAGGGGCTACTGCTGACCGAGGCGGAGCGCGAACATCTTTTCATGCTGGGGCTCGGGCGCCCGCCCGAGGTCCGCTACACCGGTGCCGAGGGTGTCAGCCCACGGCTGCAGCGCCTCATCGACACGCTCGATGCCAGCCCCGCCATAGTCAGGACCGCTACGTGGGACGTCGTTGCCTGGAACCGCGCCGCGCGGGTCGTGCTGACCGACTACAGCGCCCTGCCCGAGGGCGAGCGCAACATCCTGCGCTTCATGTTCCTCAGTCCCCATATCCGCGCCAGGCAGCACGACTGGCAAAACCTGGCCCGTTTCGTGGTCGGCTCGTTTCGTGCCGATGCGGCCCGCGCCGGCGCGGTCTCCGAGGTGCGCGAACTCGTCGACGAGCTTTGCAGCGCCAGCCCCGAGTTTGCCGCCCTGTGGCGGGCAAACGACGTGCTCAGCCACGGCGACGGGACAAAGCGCCTGAAGCACCCGGAACTCGGCGATATCGAACTGGAATATTCGGGCTTCGCGGTCGACGGCCGGCCGGATTTGAGCCTGACCGTCTACAACCCGGTCGACAGCGCCGTCGCCGACCGCATCCGCGCGCTGGCTCTCGCCCGACACCCCAAAGAGTAAGGGCGGGACGACCGTCCGCGGGGAGACGCCCGCCCTCAAACGCGCTCGCAGACCGCCTTCAGGATCTGCAAGGTCGGCCCCCAGTAGAGATTGGCATGCGGACGGATCGCCGGTTCGGCAAAATCGCTGAGCGTCAGCGTCAGCAGCGTTCCCTCATCCGCTGGCGCCAGATCGAAGCTGACCACCGTGTGGTTTTCGGGCACGTCCGCCAGACGCGGGGCCGACAACGTGCTCCAGTAGCTGTAGGCGAAGCTCCTTCCCGGCTCAAAAGCGCGGATGGTGCCATGGTTCTCGAACGGCATTCCGTGCAGCAATCCGCGCATCACGATCGCGCCGCCGGCCTGTCCTTGCAGGCTGACGGTCAACTCCTCGTCGGACATCCATTGCGGGATCATTTCTGGCGTCGTCAGTATCCGCCAGACCTTGGCCGGCTCGGCACCGATGACGACGGTCTTGGTTATCGGCGCGAACGAAGCGGTCACGAGGCCTCGCTTTGGCCTAATGGCTCGGGCGCCAGCACCAGCCGGATCTCCTGCGCCGCCTGCGCGGCATGGTGGCGCACGGTGGCAAGGTCGAGCATGCTGTAGGTGGTCGCCACATAGGGCACGGTCAGCGCGGCGACGGAGTGGCCGAACGGCCCGATGACCGGAAAGGCAAGATCGATGACACCCGGCTGCAGCCCGTCCGCCACCTCTTCATGGCCGGCGGTACGGATGCGGCCAAGCGCACGCTCCACCTCGGCCTTTTCGTCAAGAACACCAGAGACTTGCAGCCATTGGTTGACTCTATCCTGCGGCTGGAACGCCATCAGCGTGCGGCCCGTGGCGGTGGCAAACAGCGGGAACTCGGCGCCGACGCGGACGCGGAAGCCGAAGGCCGCCGGGCTTTCCACTTGCGCCAGGATCAGTACCCTTCCGGCATTGTGGACGCCGAGATTGCAGGACTGCTGGATGGAGTCGGACAGCCGCCGCATCGACGGCAGCGCTGCCTGGACGAGGCCGCGCAGCGGCTCATGCCGGTGCGCCAGCTCGAACATGCGGGTCGACAGGAAATAGAGCCCGGCCGGGCGATCGCGAAAGATATAGCCGCGCCGTTCCAGCGCCTGCAGCACGCGGTAGATCTGGTGGATCGAGCGGCCGACCGCCTCGGCAATCTGGCCCTGGTTCAGCCCGTCCTTCTGCTCAGCCAAGAGCTCGATGACGTCGAACGCCTTTTCCAGGGCCGGTACCGAATAGTCCGGCGCTTCCGCAGTCTTGCCAGCCATGCCCCACAATCCTTCCCGGACCAAGCAATTCCAGGAAAAGTGTGAAACGGTTTCCGGCAGGAATTGCGTCAAAACAGAGAGATAGAATCAGGAGCTACTATAGTTACAAGGCAGCCCCCATCGTAGCCATCATCAGCCTGGCGATGCGTTGGTTGATGTCGTCGGGCACCGGCTGCGCGCCTGGCGCCGGTCTTTCGCCGGTAGCGCCCTTCACCACCCGCTCCAGCGACAGCGCCTGCAGCATGAAGCCGATGTCCATGGATTCGATCGAATTGCCCTTCGGTTCGCTGCCGGCAAGGTTGAACATGCGCCCGTCGGCGACCAGGATGACATGCCGGCCATTGGCAAGGTCGAGACGCTGCAAGGTGCCGTCGAGATCGGTGCTACCGGTCGTCATGGCACGCATGCCCTCGGTGTCGATCTCCCACGGAAAATGCCCTGAGTTGGCAAGCACCGCACCATCTTGCATGGCGGCAATCGCGCTGGCCGGCAGCACGCCGGCGCGTCCCGTGGCGGTGATGAACACCTGCGCCCATGGTGCCAGATCCGCCAGCGGCGCCACCCGGTAGCCGTCGAGGGCGGCTTCCAGCGCCTTGATCTCGTCGACCTCGACGACCGCCACGCGGCCGCCCAGCGCCCGCAGGTACTGCGCGATGCCGCGCCCGCACCAGCCATAGCCGATAACGCAGAAGCGCCGGCCGGGGATCATCAGATTGGTGATGCGCATGAAGCTTTCGACAACCGACTGGCCGACCGCGTGCTTGTTCTCGCCGATCGCCTTCAGTGGGCTGTCGTTGATGACGATCGACGGAAACGGCACCTTGCCGGCCAGTTCGCCGCGCAGCCGGTCGCCGCCGGACGTCGTCTCCTCGGTGCCGCCGAGAATGGAGGCCGCCCAGCCGCGTTCGATGATGCCGGCGGCAAGGTCGGCGCCATTGTCGAGCAGCATGTCGGGCTTGGCATCCAGTACCCGCGCCAGATTGGCGTGATGGTCGGCCAGCGTGTCGGCGCGGCTGCCGAACACGCCGATGCCCTGGCTTTGCAGGAAGGCGACGACATCGTCCTGCGTCGAGCCATGATTGCCGGTGCCGACGATCTCGGCCCCGCCTTCGGCGAGCACCTCGAGCAGCACCGCAGTCTTCGGCTCGACATGCAGCGACACGCCGATGCGCCGGCCGGCGAAGGGTTGGGTTTCGCGGAACTCCGAGCGCAGGGTGGCGAGCATCGCCATGCGCGAACGGATCCAGGCGATACGGGCGCGGCCGCGTTCGACCAGTTCCGGGTTTGCCAGATTTGCCTTCGCCTGGGTCATTCGCAGTCTCCGATCATGGTCCATATTCAGCACTTGCAAAAAAGTTTTTTGCATGTGACAAATCTTGCAGAGGGTCGTCAAGCCCCACCGAAAAGGGGCAACGGACAGAACGGCGCCGCACCAAGGCGTGGCGCGGCATTTGGCTTTGCACCTGAAGGGGTAGAAAATGGGAAATCTGGATATCGCGGTTGTCGCCGTATATCTCGTGGCGGTCACCGCAATCGGGCTGTTCTTCGCCCGCTCGATCAAGACCGAGGAAGACTACATCGTCGCCGGCCGGCGCATGGGGCCGCTGTGGCTGACCATTTCGGCCTTCGCCTCGTGGACCGGGCTTGCCGGCCTGTTCGGCACGCCTGAAATGGTGGTCCGCTACGGCATTTCGGGCACATGGTGGTGGTTCACCTTCCCGATCGGACTGTTGCTGATGGGCATCTTCCTGGCCAAGATCGTGCGCCAGCGCATGCATGTGACGACGCCCGACATCGTCGCGCAGGACTATCCGGGTTCGGTGCGGGTCGCCGCCTCGCTGGTCACCAGCTGGAATTACCTCGCATGGGCGGCCGCGCAGGTGTTCGGCATCTCGATGGTGTTCACGCTGTTTTCGGGGATGGACCCGACCACCGGCGCCATCGTCGCCTTCCTCGTCGTCATCGTCTATACCATGCTGGGTGGCTTCCTCGCTGTGGTGGCGACCGACGTGCTGCAGGCGGTCATCTTCCTGGTCGTCATCGGCGTGGTGGCGCCGTTGTTCGTCATCTTCGGACCGGGCGTCTCGCATGTTTATGAGGCGACCAGGGACATTCCCGGCTTCTACAATCTGTTCGCCAACGTGCCGCCTGCGACGCTATTCGTGTGGTTCCTGCTGTTGCCCGCCGGCTTCATCGACACGATCGGCTTCCAGCGCGTCTTTTCCGCCAACTCGCCGGAGACGGCGCGCAAGGGCCTGATCAACGGCTTCGTCATCATGGCCGTGTTCGGCGTCATCCTCACCTTCCTCGGCGTCGCAGCCAAGGCGCTGCTGCCGTCCGGCACCAACCCGGTCAACGCCATGCCGGACCTGATGGTGCAGCTTTTGCCGCATGGCATCATCGGCGTGCTGGTGGCCGCCTTCCTGGCGGTGGCGATGTCGACGGCCAGCACGACATTGCTGATCACCGCCACCACCCTGCAGCGCGACGTGATCTCGCGGCTGCGCCCCGACGCCAGCGACAGGGAAAGGCTGTGGACCAGCCGCATCCTGCTGCTCGTGCTCGGCCTGGTGGCGCTGGTGGTGGCGCTCAGCGTGCCCGGCATCGTCACCATCCTGATGCTCGGCTTCTCGGTCTATGTGCCGGGCCTGCTGCTGCCCGTGCTATCGGCCACGTTCGGCTGGCGCATTCCCTCCTGGTCGATGTTGGCGACCATCGTGCTGGGCGCCGGCTCGACCGCCATCCTCGTGCTGATGGGCGAACCCGGCGGCATTCCAGCCTCGCTGGTAGGCTTCTTCCTTTCGGTCGTCCCGTTCGCCGCCGGGCTCGTTACACGGCCGGAGCGGCAGGACGCTTGAGCCAGGAAAGGTCGCAAGAAAGCAAAGAGATAGCGCTCCATCCTGAATCAGTGCGGGATGGGGCATGGATGTGGAGAGACCGATGAAGAAGACCAGCTTCGACAAGCTTTCGAGTGCCGACCAGGCACTTGTCACAGCCGCCGCGCAAGCGCGCGACAAGGCCTACACGCCCTACTCCAACCACAAGGTCGGCTCGGCCGTGCGCACCTCATCTGGCCGGCTGTTCGCCGCCTGCAATGTCGAGATCGTCACCTTGCAGCAATCGGTGCATGCCGAGCGCAACGCGGTGATGCAGATGGCTGCGGCGGGCGAGCGGCAGATCGAGGCCATCGTCTGCCACGGCCCCTATTCGGGCGTGCCGTGCGCGGAATGCCGGCAAGTGATCTGGGAATTCTGCTGCGATGATCCCGACGTGAAGATCATCGGCTCCACCCTCGATGGCGAGATCGAACTGATGACCATCGGCGAGATCTATCCGAGCCCCTACGGACCGGGCACCAAAGGTATCGACCCGCGCAAATTCTGAAACCGCCGATCGGCTTCCAATGCGCGGCGGACCTGGATCAAGCTTGGCCTCGGGTTGCCGGCCCTCGCCGCATCCAGCTTGCGAAGCCGTCACCCCCCGTGGCATCTGTCTGTCATAACGGACGATCCGCAGCATGGCAGCACGACCACCCGCCGGAAAACCGCCTAACGGCAAGCCACCCGCCGGCAAACTACACACCAGCAAGCTATTGGGCGTCAGTCTCAACCGGGCACTGTCGAAGCTCGGCCTGTGCTCGCGCACGCAGGCCGAGGTGCTGATCGCCGAAGGCCGTGTGCGCATCGGCGGCAAGGTGGTGCGCAATGCAGCCCTGCGGGTCGACCTCGACCGCGACCGCATCGTCGTCGACGACAGGCCGGTGGTTGCCGAGCGCAAGGTCTATCTCATGCTCAACAAGCCGCGCGGGCTGGTCACCACCCGCGACGACCCGCAGCAGCGCGACACCGTCTATGCCTGCCTCGAAGGGCTCGACCTGCCCTTCGTCTCGCCGGTCGGCCGCCTCGACAAGGCCAGCGAAGGCCTGCTGCTGATGACCAACGACACCCGATTTGCCAACCGGCTGATGGACCCGGCTTCGCATTTGCCGAAAACCTATCACGTGCAGGTCGGCACGGTGCCGGACGCGGCGATGTTGAAGACGTTGCGCGCGGGCGTGAGCGTCGACGGCGAGATCCTGAGCGCCAGCTCGATCGAATTGCTGCGCAGCGGTGGCCGCACCGCCTGGCTGGAGATCGTGCTCGACGAAGGCCGCAACCGCCACATCCGCCGCCTGCTCGCCGCGCACGGCGTCGAGGTCCTGCGCCTCATCCGCATCGCCATCGGCCGCCTGCCGCTCGGCGACCTCGCCAAGGGCACGGCACGGCATTTGACACCGGAGGAACTGGCGCTGCTGACGGGGTAAGCAGCGCGTGCGCTGGTGCAGGCTCACAGCAATCCTTCCTGACGGAAAGCTGTCCGGAGGCCTAGCCTATAGGTCGGATGGGAGCCGGCCACGGCTTCAACGATCAGGAGCCAAAGCAATGAATTTCGTCTCTGTCCGCATCATCACTTCGGACGTTCAGCGCCTCGTGCGCTTCTACGGCGAGATCACGGGCATGCCCGTGACGGTCTACACGGAAGACTTCGCGGAACTGGCGACACCGGCCTGCACGCTGGCGATTGGCAGCACGCGCACCTTGATGCTGTTCGGCGGCGACATCGCCCGCCCCGCCGACAACCACACCGTCATCCTCGAGTTCCGCGTCGGCGACGTCGATGCTGAATTCGCCAGGCTCTCGGACCTCGTCAGGAATGTTACTGTGCAGAAGCCAACCACAATGCCCTGGGGCAATCGCTCGCTGCTGTTTCGCGACCCCGATGGCAATCTGGTGAATTTCTTCACGCCGGTGACCGCCGAAGCGATCAAGAAATTCGACAGGTAGGGCGGAAGCGGCGCCGCTGGCCAAAGCCGCCCTACTTCTGGTTCCATTTCCGGATGACCGGCTCGCTCAAATCATGCTCGTAGCCGAGCACGCTGATGCTGGCTGTTTCGAGCACAAGCAGCGCGCCGCCTTCGGGCGGCAGGCCAATCCAGCGCGCCGCCAGCACGCGCAAGAAATGCGCGCTGGAAAACACCAATATGCCGGCATTGGCCTCGCGCAGCCCGGCGATAATCCTGTCGGCCCGCGCGCCGACATCGGCCGCCATCTCGCCCTTTGGACAACCATCGCGAAACACATTCCAGCCGGGGCGCTCGGCCAGGATCTGTTTTGTCGTCAGCCCCTCATAGGCGCCGTAGTCCCATTCCTGCAGATCGTCCTTCTTGACGCTCTGCGCGTCGAAGCCGGCCAGTACACTGGTGTTGTAGGCGCGCTGCGACGGGCTCGACCATACGGCCGAAAAAGACAGCCCCTTGAGCCTATCGGCGACACCCCGCGCGGCGGCCTCGCCAACCGGGGTCAACGGCATGTCGGTGCGGCCGGTATGCTGCCCCGAAAGGCTCCATGCCGTCTCACCATGCCGGACCAGATGGATTTGGGGATACGCGTTGCTCATGGAATGCCTTTCAGTGTCGCCGGCACCTTAAGCGACGATGCGGCAAAGGGGAATCCGCTTGGTACAAAACTGCGTGGTCGCCTGGCCTTGATCGGCGGCGGGCCGGCCCTGTGATCGGCCCGAGGCCGCAACTATATCAAGGCCAGCCTCCACAAGGCTCCCGCCACCACAAGGGCACAGGCCCTTGCACAACAAGTCGAGATCGTCATGTACAAACATCTGCTCATCGCCACGGACGGATCGGAACTGGCCGACAAGGGCGTTACTCACGGCCTGACGTTGGCCAAGGGCCTCGGCGCTGCTGTCACCTTCGTCACCGTCTCGGAACCATTCCCGATCTTCGCCTTGGGGGGTGCCATGGCCGGCTATGCCGCCGGCAACGAACTGGCTGCCTACAAGGAAGAGGCGGGACGACACGCTAAGGAAGTGCTCGACAAGTGCAAGGCGTCGGCGAACGCCGTCGGCGTCTCCGCGGAGGTCGTGCATGTCGAGGACAAGCGGCCCGCCGAAGCCATCCTGGAACTGTCGCAGGCCCTGGGCTGCGACCTGATCGTCATGGCTTCGCACGGCCGCCGCGGACTGGGCAAGCTGCTTCTCGGCAGCCAGACGGCGGAAGTGCTGTCCTACACGGAAATCCCGGTGCTGGTCGTCCGCTAGGGCGTTTTTCCGGGCTGGAACTGACTTTCGGAATCATGCTCAAATAACAGCCGGAGACCATCCCGGCGCGGCTGTCGTG
>NZ_RZQI01000611.1:0-3675 GCF_003998335.1 Mesorhizobium sp. M7A.F.Ca.CA.002.05.1.1
TGCCGCCACGCTGCCGCCGAACGGTTCTTCCGCCCGCTGGTTTCCAGCCTGCATGACCGCGGCGCCAAGGTGCTGGTCGAAGGCATCGAGCAGCCCACCCATCTGCGCGTCGCGCTCGAAGGCGGCGTCGACCTGCTGCAGGGTTTTCTCCTTGCCCGTCCGGCCTTGGCCGGCACGGTATTCGAGGAGAAACCGCTGGTCATCGATGCGCTGCTGGGCCGGGACAGCAAGGTCGTGCCCCTCTTTGGCTAGGGCATGTCGATATTCAGGTGATGCCGGCCTGCAAACGGCGGCTTCCTGCGCTTCCCTAGTTCTACTGCCACGCAGTAGAACTGAGCTCACGTACTTAAGTACGCTCCGCTCCGGTTCTCGGAACCCACCGTTTTCGGCTCGGCCTGACCTGAATCTCAACATGCCCTTCAACGGCCTCAGATTTTCGGCGATTCACATATCAGCGGCGCTGATCGTCGTACCAAAACAAATCATTGGTTGAGACCGCCGCCGCTGCGATAATCGCGCGGAGACAGTGCTCCGGGGAACAGCCATGATACTTTACGGCATGATCGACAGCGGCAATTGTTACAAGCCGCGCCTGCTGATGGCCAAGCTTGGCCTTGGCTTTACCAATGTCGAAGTGAGTTCGCACACCGGCGATACGCGCAAAGCCGACTTTGTCGCCAAGAATCCGAATGCTATGGTGCCGCTGCTCGAGTTCGACGATGGCCGGCGGCTGGCCGAATCCAACGCCATCCTGCTCTATCTCGCCGAAGGCACACGCTTCCTGCCGGCGGACAGGTATGAGCGTGGGCTTGCCTATCAATGGCTGTTCTTCGAGCAATACAGCCACGAGCCTTACATTGCCGTGCGCAAGGCGCTGCTGACCTTCCCCGAACGTGCTGGGGATGCGACCCCGGAGCGGCTGGCGGTGACGCTGGAGCGCGGCAACAAGGCGCTCGGCGTGATGAACAGGCATCTGGAAAACAATGCTTTCTTTTCCGGCAGCACGCTCAGCGTCGCCGACATCGCGCTCTATGCCTATACGCATACGGCGGAGCAGGGCGGCTTCCATCTCGACGCCTATCCGGCGGTGGCGGCCTGGCTTGGCCGAGTGGAAGCGGATCCGGGGCATGTGCCGATCGAGTGGATGGGGTAGTTTGTCCCGCGCCAGGTGGGCGGATGGGTAGCTACTTCAAGAGATGATCATAGTCCGCATGGGTGCCGATCCAGAACCAGATCACATCATCGTTGGTGCGGGTGGCAACAGCCCGGTAATTGTCGTCAACTCGCGCAGACCAGTAGCGTCCGACCTGTTTGAAATGCAGCGAGGGATCAAAAGGGTGGGAGCGGAGTCTTTCAAAACGCCTGTCCGCTTTTGCTCTGATCGCCGATGGCAGTTTTTCGTAAGCCTCCCAGAACGATGGGGAGGCGACGTGATTCACAGAGGCCGCGTCCGACCAGCGCGATGGTCCGTCAGTGCCTGTTCGGCAAGCTTATCCAATCGGCCGGCTTTCGCATCGGCCTCGATCTGCCGATCCCACATATCCTCCCGAAGCGCTTCGAACCAGGCAGCAAACGCCTTCAGTTCTTCAGGGCTCAGTTCCGCAACGGATTTTTCAATTTGCTCAAGCTTGGTCATGGCCGAATGATACCACTACTAGGCTAAAAGTACCACCGGTGGGACTGTAGCGCCCGTTGCAGCACCTAACCCCAGACAGCAAAAAGGCGGGATTAAATCCCGCCTTCCATGCTTGGTAGCCTGATCGGGAACGTCCGGTCCGGGCTGGCAGCTATCTGCTGATCCAGCTTGTCGGGTCTTTCCGCTCCAGCGCGCTTCTCGCGCGACTGTCAGTACATCCGTGACTTGCCGCGCGCCCCGAGCTCTCGCCCGGCGCGCGCTATCGCAAAATCAGGCTGCCTTGCTCAGAGATCCAGCGGACGACTTGCCAGTGCGGCGGTCCTGCTCGATCTCGAAGTTGATCTTCTGGCCTTCGACCAGGGTCGACAGTCCAGCACGCTCGACAGCGGAGATGTGGACGAAAACGTCCGCGCCGCCCGCGTCAGGCTGAATGAAGCCGAAGCCCTTGGTGGCGTTGAACCACTTGACCGTTCCAGTTGCCATTTAGATAGTCCTTCACATTTGCTTTAGATTGACCAGACCGAGGTCCAGCCGGTGTGCATCGAGATTTTGGAGATAGACGTCAGCAAACGCGATTATCGCGAGGCCCGGATCGATCGGCCGAAATATCAATGGAAGGCATATAGGCTGCTTTCGCACGAAAAACAAGACTGCGTGAGAAAGCCGTGATGAGGGCGCCGCCCAATGGCCGCCCCAATCGCGTGAGAGCGTCGCGATGATCGGAGCCTGTGGGCGCTCGATCCACACCCGCTTGGGAGGGGATCTTGGGGGAGAGGACCATGAAAATCATTCTGCTTGCCGCCTGCCTCACGCTTGTCGCCGCCCAGGCGCAGGCGATCTCGCGCTACGACCCGACGCGTATGGGTTGCGGCAAGGTTCAGGGGACGATCGCCCGGCAAGGGGCCGTCATCCTGCGCTACCAGTCGAAGCGGGTGCCTAGACTGCCGCTCTACGACCGCTATGTGCAGAGCCAGCGATTCTGCAGCATGGGCGAGGTGAGGACACGGGCCTACGTGCCGAGCGCCGACACAAAGTCCTGCCCGGTCTACAACTGCAAGCGGCCGGACAATGACCGGCATTTCCGCCGGCGGTTCTTCCACAACAACTAGGCACCTGCCTACAACAATTAGGCACCTGCCTACATCAGAACCCGAACGACACCTGCGCTGGTGGCGGGGGGCCGACGCGCACGCCTTCCATGGCCAGCATCTTCTCCTTGGTGATCGATCCGCCGGGCGCCGAGAAGCCGCCGATCTTGCCGCCGGCGGCAAGAATGCGATGGCAAGGGATGACCAGCGGCACCGGATTTGAGCCAAGGGCGGCCCCGGTTTCGCGGGCGAGCCCGGCATGGCCGGCGGTTTTGGCCAGCTCGCCATAGGTGGTGGTTTCGCCGAAGGAGAGTTTTCGCGCCGCGTCGTAAATGGCGAGGCGGAAATCGTCGACGCCGTCGAGATCGACCGGCACGGCGGAGAAATCGATGTCCTCGCCCGCCGCATAGGCCTTGATCGCCGCGATCAGCTCGACCACCCATGGCGGCTGCGCCGTGGCACTGGAAACGCCGCCATGGCGCAGCAGGCGCCGCTCCACCGCTTCGCGGCTGCGTTCGGGCAGGCAGAGCCGGATCAGGCCCTTTTCGCTCCACGCAATGCCCATGAAACCGATCACTGTTTCTAACACTGCGTGGCCGGCCGTGATCGAAGCTGTCGTGACCATGATGCGTTCCTTCCCGCAAAGTGGCGAAATCCGGGATTGGTCCCAGTACATATGCGGAACAATATGGCATCACCGCCTGCGTCTCGCCACCCGAAAACCACCTGATCGCCCCGATTGCCCGGCCTGAATCGCTGGTGTAAGGAATTTCTTAACAACCCGACAAACCGGACCCGAGCGCGGCTTGCCAGCAAAACTCAACCTTATCGTGATCGGCGTGATCCTGGCCGCCGCCGGCATCAGCGGCTGCACGTCGACCTCGCAGATGAAGTCCGCGCCTGCTCTCACCGAAACAGCGACCGTCGCCGGCACTGACGCCGGTTTCACCG
>NZ_RZQI01000612.1:0-3674 GCF_003998335.1 Mesorhizobium sp. M7A.F.Ca.CA.002.05.1.1
TCATAGGTGCGGTCGACATGGCGCAGCCATTTGACACCCATGCCTTTGACCGCCTCGGTGATCGGATGTTTCGTCGACTTGGTCTTGTTGCCGGCGCGGGACGAGAGGATGTCCTGCCCACCCGTGGCCGCCGAGTAAAAATTGTCGACGATGACGATGACGCCGTCGTTCTTGTTGAAAACCGCATTGCCGATCGAAGAGGTCAGGCCGTTGTGCCAGAAGCCGCCATCGCCGACGAAGGAGATCGAGCGGCGCTTGGCATCGGGCGAATTGAAGGCTGAGGCGGAGGCCGGGCCCAGGCCATAGCCCATGGTGGTGGCGCCGAGTTCGAAAGGCGGCATGATCGAGAACAAATGGCAGCCGATGTCGGATGCGATATGGTGCTTGCCGAGTTCCTGCTCGACCAGCTTGGTCGCGGCAAAGATCGGCCGTTCCGGGCAGCCTATGCAGAAGCCCGGCGGACGGCCCGGCACGACATTGATCAGGTCGGCTGCGTCGACGCCGTCACCGACCTTGTTGGGCGCGCGCACTTCGCCGGGCAGAAGATGCGGCGCATCGGCGCGCAGGAAGGCGCCGATGCCGTCAAGCATGACCTGGCCGGTGTATTCGCCGGCCATCGGCAGGTACTCCTTGCCGACCAGCCTGGTGCCGCGACCGGCCTTGTGCAGCATCGAAGCAAAGGCCTGTTCGATGTAGTTGGGCTGGCCTTCCTCGACGACCAGCACCGCCTGCTTGCCCTCGCAGAATGACAGGAACTCGTCATCGATCAGCGGATAGACGGCGTTGAGCACATAGAGCGGCACGTCGGTGTCGCCATAAATGTCGGCAAGGCCGAGCCGCTGCAGCGCGCGGATGACCGAATTGTACATGCCGCCCTGCAGGACGATGCCGACCGAACCATGATCCGAGCCGAAGAACTCGTTGATCTTGTTCTTGGCGATGAAGTCCACCGCCGCCGGCCAGCGCTTCTGCACCTTCTCCTTCTCATGCAGGAAGGACGCTGGCGGCAGCACGATGCGGCCGGTGTCGCGGCGCGGTGCGTCAAGCGCATCGGCGACAGTCATCGGCGGCCGTTTGTTGTCCTTGGCGATGAAATGGCCGTGGACGTGGCAGCAGCGGATGCGCACCTGCAGCATGACCGGCGTGTTGGAAATCTCCGACAGTTCGAAACCGTCCTCCACCGCCTTGACGATCGATGGCAGATTGGGGCGCGGGTCGAGCAGCCAGACCTGGCTTTTCATGGCGAAGGCGTGGCTGCGCTCCTGCATGATCGAGGAGCCCTCGCCGTAGTCCTCGCCGACGATGATCAGCGCGCCGCCGGTGACCCCGCCGGAGGCGAGATTGGCGAGCGCATCGGAGGCGACATTGGTGCCGACCGTCGACTTGAAGGTCGCGGCGCCACGGATCGGGTAGTGCACCGAGGCGGCCAGCATGGCGGTGGCGGTGGCTTCCGAGGCGCTCGCCTCGAAATGCACGCCGAGCTCGCCCAGGATATCCTGCGCGTCGGCCAGCACGTCCATCAGATGGCTGATCGGCGCGCCCTGATAGCCGCCGACATAGCCGACGCCGCATTGCAGCAGCGCCTTGGTGATAGCGAGGATGCCTTCGCCGGCAAACTCCTCGCCGGCGCCGAGCCGGAGTTTCTCGACTTCCTTGGCAAAAGACCGTTCGGCCATTTTTTCAATCCTTCCGTTACCGCCTGAGGCTGGCGGCGCGTAGGTCTATCTGCTTGAGCATGACCTCTTCCGAAAACCGGGATCCACTTTTCGGGGTCATGCTAGATGTCGTGCTTGCGAATGTTCTTCAGCATCTTCAAAAGCGTGGCGATGAGTGCGGAATATTCGGCGTCGTCGATGTCGTCGAACATCGCCTCGAAGGCATCGTGCATGGCCGGCCAGGCGCGGGTGAACTCGGCGCGGCCCTCATCGGTCAGGAACACATGGCGGATGCGGCTGTCGGTGACGCCCTGCTCGCGCCGTACCAGACCCTGGCCCTCCAGTGAGTCGAGCGTCCGGCTCAAGGTCGACTGCTCGATCACCGTATAGACCGAGAGGTCGTTGACGGTGATGCCGTCGGTGACCGACAGCACGGCCAGCGTGCGCACCTGCGGAATGGTCAGGCCCTGCTTGCGGAAATCGTCGCGCAAGGTGGCGTTGTAGCGGCCCATGATGCGGTTCATCAGATAGGGCGCGAATTGCTGCAGGCCGATCTGCCCCAGGGTCGAAATGCGCTGGCGCTTCTCAGTGACCTTCTCTTCCATCACAGCCTCCCCGCCAGGAGAAAGCCGGAACCGCCGCCAAGGCCGGCCCCCGGGTGGGTCGAGGCGCCGATATGGTAGAGGCCCTTGATGCCGGTCTGATGGTTGCGGCTGGTCTTGAACGGCCGCCAAAGGAAGGACTGGTCGATGGTCGAGGAACCGCCATAGGGATCGCCGCCGACCAGATTGATGTTCATCGCCTCGAGATCGGCCGGCGAATAGGCGCGCCGCGCAATGACGCTGTCCTTGAAGCCCTCGATATGGCTGGCGAGGATCGCTTCAGCGCGATCGGCATAGGCTTCGCGCAGCACATCGGTCCATTGCCCGTCCGCTGGTGCCTGCAGCTTGCCGGCGGCGTCGCCCTTGATGTGGCGAGGCGCCTCGGGTAGTTGCAGCCAGAGGACCGCCTTGCCTTCCGGGCAGCGCGACGGGTCGAGCGCATGCGGCTGGCCAACACAGATGGTCGGCACCTCCGGCAGCATACCGCGCGCCGCCTCGTTGCAGGCTTTCGAGACGTCATCCAGCCCAGGCGTCAGATGCAGCAGTGCCACCTTGTCCAGGCCTTCGCCCCGCCATGCTGGCGATTTGTCCAGGGCGTAGTGGATCTGGAAATTGCCTTTGCCATAGCGGTATTTCCGCGTCGCCTCGACATCGGCTTTGGGAGCATCCGCGCCAAGCAGCCTGCCATAGAGCTGCGTCGGGGTGACCGAGCAGATGACGCTCTTGTTGGCCGTGATTGTCTCACCCGAGGCCAGCAGCACGCCGGTTGCCCGGCCATTGCTTTGAACGATCGAAGCGACGTCGGCGCCGGTGCGGATGTCGCCGCCGCGTTCCCGGATCAAAGCCTCGAAGGCCGCCAGCAGGTTCTGCGCGCCACCCTTGACGATCGGCGCGCCCGCCGCCTCAAGCGCGAAAGCGATAACCCTGGCGATCTGGCCGGAGAACGCATCTTCAGGGCCTAATCCAGCATGCAGTACCCAGGGTGCCCACAACGCACGGATGGTTTCGGACTGGTAGGTGCTTTCGAGCCAGCCGCGCGCCGGCACGAGTGCCTCGCCGAGAAAGGCGGCAAGGCCACGCGGGCCACGGCGCCAGCCATCACCGGCCAGCAGCTTCGCTGTCGGATAGGACCACAGGCTGCCGCCGAGCAGGCCGAACAGCAGGCCGGCATTGCGCTCGATGCCGCCGACATCATCCGCGTGGCGGTCGCCCTCGCCTGCCGCGATCGCATTAAGGGCGACGACGTTGGCGGCACGGTCGGTGCTGAGCACGGCATGGCTGCCGTCCGGCCGCAGCACGCCGGTCGGCGTTCCCGTGTGGCAGAACTCCAGCCCGTGGCGCGCGAGGTCGGCGCCCAGTGCCGCAAAGGCCGGCGAGGTGATGAACAGCACGAAGGTCGTCGCCATCACGTCATGGA